>CAZIUO010000021.1:0-17285 GCA_964542575.1 uncultured Muribaculaceae bacterium | reverse complement strand
CTTTTAAAAGCCCGAACGGGCGGCCAGGCGTGCGCCGGACCGTCCGTTCTTCGACAAATAACTAATATAACTTAAATACAGAATGCGAGGCTTACTTGGCGTAAGCTATTATAAGTCTCGCTATGAGGTCTCTCAATTTCTCTACTTGATAATCGCCCACGCTGGCCGCGATGTGCTCCGCCCCCACGCCGCTGTCGTCGGTCAGGAATACGTAAGTGCCGCCGGTGGCCAGTTCAAAGCTGCGCAGCAAATATTCGCAGCTCTTGTTGATGCCGCTGGCCGACACGGGCACAATCTTGATGCCCGCCGCGGCATACTCGCGGACAACCCTCTGGCAGGCCGCGATTACCTCGCTCTCGGAGTGGGGCGGGGCGTCCAGCACCAGGAATGCCACGCGGCTGCGGGCAACGGGGTTCCAGCTGAGGCTCTGCAGCCCCTCTTCCAGGGCGCTGTGCACCGCCTCGGGATAGTCGCCCCCGCCGAAGGCCTCCTGCTCGGAGATGAACTTGCGGGTCGAGGCCAAATCGCCGGTGAGCTGCGAGCAGCGGGTGAGATATTCGTCGTCGCTGTCGCGGTAAAATACAGTGCCGGTGCGCACCGGGGTGCTGACCTGCTCCTGCACAATGCTGATTATGTCGTCCAGGTCCTCCTTGAGGAAGTCGATCTCATCGTGCATACTGCCGGTGGCGTCCACTATGAAGGCCACATCGATGCTGCTGTCGGCCCCGGCGCTCTCCACCGTGAAGCTGTTCACGGCCGTCTCGGCAAGCGAGAGGGTGGTGAATTCAAAACTCTCGGCCTGCGTGCCGCCGACATTCAGCACCCAGCCGCCGGGAACAATTGCGCTGCCGGTGTAGAATTCTGCCCAGAGCACTGCGCGGCCGCTGTTGTCGCTCACCGCCTGCCACACATCCTGCCCGTTTTGGCTGAGGGTGACCTTGACCCCGGGCACGGGGGCCCCGGAAGCGTCGACAGTCTCCACGCACACGAAGTTCTGAGGATAGAACTTCCAGTATTTGCCGAATTCCTGCCAGTCGCTGTTATTGAAAAGGCCGGCCCAGAATCCCCAGTTGGCAAGGTCGTTCCACTCGCCGGCGGTGACGACGCCGCCCGCGGCCTGGCTGCTGCCGGACGATCCGGATGGCTCGCCGCAGTCAGAAGCGGAGTCTATGCCGATGTCAAATGCGCTTGAGCAGCCGCAAAACAGCAGCGGCAAGAGCGCAAACAGGGCTGTCAGAGGTTTCCGAAGCAAAAATTTCATATATTTGTGAGAGTTCGTTTTGCGTTTCTCTATATATTAAATGCAAAAACGCTCAAAACATAACATCTGAAATTGAAATTTTTTAAAAAATGAAAGGAATCGTGCTCTCCGGCGGCAGCGGAACCCGCCTGTACCCCATCACAAAAGGGGTCAGCAAGCAACTTTTGCCAATCTACGACAAGCCGATGATCTACTATCCGGTATCGGTGCTGATGACGGCCGGCATCCGCGATATCCTGATAATCTCAACGCCGCAGGATCTGCCCGCCTTCCGCCGCCTGATGGGGGACGGCAGCGACTTCGGCGTGAACTTCAGCTATGCCGAGCAGCCCTCGCCCGACGGGCTGGCGCAGGCCTTTATTATAGGCAAGGAGTTCATCGGCGGCGACACCGTGTGCCTGGTGCTGGGAGACAACATATTCCACGGGCAGGGTTTTGAGCAGATGCTCTCCGGCGCGGTGCACGACGCCGACTGCGGCAAGGCCACGATTTTCGGCTACCGCGTGGCCGACCCGCAGCGCTACGGCGTGGCGGAGTTTGACGCGCAGGGCAACTGCCTCTCGATAGAGGAGAAGCCCGCCGCCCCCAAGAGCAACTACGCAGTGACGGGGCTCTATTTCTACCCCAACGAGGTGGTGGAGATTGCAGAGAACGTGAAGCCATCGGCCCGCGGCGAGCTGGAGATAACCTCCGTGAACCAGGAGTTCCTCTCCCGCGGCAGCCTCAAGTGCAGCCTGCTGGGCAGCGGCTTCGCCTGGCTGGACACCGGCACATTCGCCTCCCTGGCCCAGGCGTCCACATTCGTGGAGGTCATCGAGAACCGCACGGGAGAATATGTGGCCTGCCTGGAGCAGATTGCCTTCCAGAAGGGGTGGATATCCCGCGAGAAGCTGGAGGCAATCGCCGCCCCGATGCAGAAGAACAAATACGGACAATACCTTCTGAACCTGCTGTAAAATGGAATTCAAGGAGACTATACTCGTAACCGGCGGGGCCGGGTTCATCGGGAGCCACGTGGTGCGCCTGCTGGTGAACAAATACCCAGAGAGCCGCATAATCAACCTGGACAAGCTGACCTACGCCGGCAACCTGGCCAACCTGCGCGACATTGAAAACCGCCCCAACTACCTTTTTGTGAAGGGGGACATCTGCGATTTTGAGCTGCTGCTGAAGCTGTTCTCCCAGTACGGCATCACCGGCGTGATACATCTCGCCGCCGAGAGCCACGTGGACCGCAGCATCCGCGACCCCTTTACCTTTGCGCAGACAAATGTGATGGGGACCCTCTCGCTGCTGCAGGCGGCCAAGGTGAGCTGGGAAGCGGGCGGATTCGAAGGGAAGCGCTTCTACCACATCTCCACCGACGAGGTGTACGGGGCGCTGGAGCTCTCCGAGCCGCAGACTCTCTTCACCGAGCAGACCCCTTACCGCCCCCACAGCCCCTACAGCGCCTCCAAGGCCTCCAGCGACCACTTTGTGCGCGCCTTCCACGACACCTACGGGATGCCCACCATAGTGACCAACTGCAGCAACAACTACGGCCCCTACCAGTTCCCCGAGAAGCTGATACCCCTCTTCATAAACAACATCCGGCTGGGCAAGCCGCTGCCGGTGTACGGCAAGGGGGAGAATGTGCGCGACTGGCTCTATGTAGAGGACCACGCCCGCGCCATCGACCTCATATTCCATAAGGGCAAGGTGGCGGAGACCTACAACATCGGCGGATTCAACGAGTGGCGCAACATAGACCTGGTGCGGCTGCTGGTGAAGACCTGCGACCGCCTGCTGGGGCGTCCCGAGGGGGCCTCGGAGCACCTCATAACCCACGTCACCGACCGCGCCGGCCACGACCTGCGCTACGCGATAGATGCGGGCAAGCTGCAGCGCGAGCTGGGCTGGAGCCCCTCCCTGCAGTTTGAGCAGGGGCTGGAGCTGACCGTCCGCTGGTATCTGGACAACGGCGAGTGGATGGACAACGTCACCAGCGGCGAGTATCAGAATTACTACCGCCAGATGTACGGAGATAGATGAAAATAATGTAAGTTTGCCTTCGCAAATTTCAAAAAAACGATTTTTTATGAATAAAAGGGTCGCATCCATCGACATCCTCAGGGGCTTTGATATGTTCCTGCTGGTGTTTCTGCAGCCGGTGATCTACTATTTCGGCAAGGCTATCGACTGCCAGTGGATACTTTACAACTTCAGCCACGAAACCTGGGAGGGCTTCCGCTTCTGGGACATCATTATGCCGCTGTTTATGTTTATGGCGGGCACGTCGCTCCCCTTCTCGATGGCCAAATACCAGGGCCAGGAGAGCAAATGGCCGGCATACAAGAAGATTCTGCGCCGCTTTGTGATACTCTTTGCGCTGGGCTGGTGGGCTCAGGGCAACATCCTGGGGCTGGACATCAACAAATTCTACATCTACAACAACACTCTGCAGGCCATTGCGTCGGGCTATCTGATAGCCTCCATAATCCTGCTCAACACCAACCTCAAGGGGCGCATCGCCGCGATTGCCGCGCTGCTGCTGATATACTGGATTCCGATGCGCTTCTGCGGCGACTACACCAACGGCGGCTCCTTTGCCAACAAGGTGGACGCCCTGCTGATGGGGCGCTTCCAGGGGGACGCCTCCTACACGTGGATCTGGAGCAGCCTCACCTTTGCCGTGACGGTGCTGCTGGGCAGCCTTGCCGGCACCATAATCAAGGAGGCGGGGGACAAGCGGCCGCGCGCCGCGCTGCAGATACTCGTGCTGGGCGCGCTCTGCCTGGGCCTGGGCCTGCTCTGGAGCCTTGAGTCGCCCATAATCAAGCGTCTGTGGACCACCAGCATGACCCTCTTCTCCGGCGGCATCTGCCTGATTCTTATGGCCGCCTTCTACTGGTGGATAGATGTCCGCGGGCACATAAAGGGGCTGGACTGGCTCAAGATATACGGTATGAACTCCATCGCCGCCTACATCATCGGCCTCAAAATCAACTTCCGCTCCGTGGCGCAGTCGCTGCTCTATGGCTTTGAGCATCTGATGAAGCCCGAATTCTACACGGTGCTGATAACCTTTGCCAACTATGCAATCGTATTCTGCATATTGCTGATACTCTACCGCAAGAAAATCTTTATCAAGGTATAATATGAAATTCAGACATTTTATCGCCGCATCGCTGCTCGCCTTTGCGCTTGCATCCTGCGGCACAGGTGACTCTTCAAAAGTCATCAAGGTAGAAACTCCCGCCCGCGAGGCAGGGCAGGAGAGTGCTCTCGGCCTCACTGTGGACCCCATCGACACCGTCCGTGTGGGTTTTGTGGGGGTCGGCAGCCGCGGCCCCGGCGCAGTGCGCCGCTTCACCTATCTGCCCGGCGTGAAAATCGTGGGCATCTGCGACGTCCGCCCCGAGAAGGTGGAGGAGGCCCAGCAGATTCTGGACAGCCGCGGAGTGGCCCGCGCAGCGGAGTATTCCGGGTCCACCGAGGTCTATAAGGAGATGTGCGACCGCGACGACATCGACCTCATCTACATCTGCACCGACTGGAAGCACCACGTCCCCATCGCCCTCTACGCAATGGAGCACGGCAAGAACGTGGCCGTCGAGGTCCCTGCAGCCTCTTCGCTGGAGGACATCTGGGCGCTGGTGAACACCTGCGAGCGCACCCGCAAGCACTGTATGATGCTGGAGAACTGCTGCTACGACTTCTTTGAGATGACCACCCTGGCAATGGCCCAGGAGGGGATGTTCGGAGAAATCCTGCACGGCGAGGGCTCCTACCACCACAACCTCGACTCCTACTGGGATTCATACTGGAACAACTGGCGTCTCGACTTCAACCACGCCACCAGAGGGGATGTATATCCCACCCACGGCCTCGGCCCCGTGTGCCAGGTGATGAACATCCACCGCGGCGACCGCTTCAAGACCATCGTGGCGATGGACACCAAGGCTGTCAACGGCCCCAAGCACGTTGAGGCGCGCACCGGCCAGGAGTGCACCGACTTCCAGAACGGCGACGTCACCTGCACTATGATTCAGACCGAACTCGGCAAGAGCATACTTGTGGAGCACGATGTCCTGACTCCGCGCCCCTACGACCGTATGTATCAGATTGTGGGCAGCGACGGCTACAGCGGCAAATATCCCGTGGGCCAGATGTGCTTAAGGGACAACACCCTGCAGGGGGCTGCCACCGACTTTGAGAATCTGGGCAAGGAGAAGGTGTTCTCCGGCGCAGAGCTCGACAGCCTGATGGCTGCGCACCGCAACCCCATCCTGACCCCCGAGCTGGAGGCGCTTGCAAAAGAGGTCGGCGGCCACGGCGGTATGGACTTCATTATGGACTACCGTCTGGTTTACTGCCTGCACAACGGACTCCCGCTGGATATGGATGTGTATGACTTGGCGGAGTGGTGCTGCCTCACCGAGCTGGGCCGCATCTCCATCGAGAACGGCTGCGCCCCCGTTGAGGTTCCCGACTTCACCCGCGGCGACTGGAACAAAACCCAGGGATTCTCCTACGCGTTTGCAAAGTAGAGCTGCGCTGCTATAAAAAGACAGGAGTCGCTCCATTCGGGGCGGCTCCTGTCTTTTTTCGCCTGACTAGAGCAGATGCAGGCGGATGGCGGCTATGGCGGCTATCGCTTTGGGGTCGCGGCGCAGAAAGCGGCTGCGGCGCCACGCGGGGACCTGCGCTGTGCAGTGGGAGAGAATCTCGCTGCGGGCGGCGGGGCAGTCCCGCACCCCCGTAATCAGCGCCTTCTTGATGTAGATGTAGTCCAGCAGCTCGGCGGTGCGGCCGCTGTAGAGCCCCTTGCCGCGGGCAAACTGCAGCAGAGAGTCAAACGAGGCCAGCCGCTCGCGGTAGCGGCCGGCGTCGGCGGCGGTGGAGAGGGAGCCGGCGCGGTAGAGGTAGTGGTAGAGGGGCTCGCGCACCTGCGCGATGCTCCCCGCGCAGAGCAGCGCCTCCGCCAGAAAGCAGCTGTCCTCTGCGCTGCGGGTCTGCGGAAAGGCAATCCCCTTTTCTGCAATGAATCCGCGCCGATAGATGAACGATGTGAAGTAAGACTTGTAGCGCCTGAGGAAATTTTCCCGCCCCGCCTCGCAGAGCGGGCCGTTCTCCACCTGCGGGTTGGCCCAGATCTCGCGCCGGCTGCCGTCGATCTTGAGGATGTTGCAGCAGGCGAGGTCGGCATTGCTCTCATCGGCGGCTCCGTAGAGCTTTTCGCAGAAAAGGGGGTCCAGGGCGTCGTCGGCATCCAGAAAGGCGACATATTCGCCCCCGGCAAGGGCGAGGCCTTTGTTGCGCGCCCCGCCGGGCCCCGAATTGGCCTCGGTGGCGCCGAATATGCACCGCAGGCCGCTGCCAGCGGCCAGAGTGCGGGCAACGGCAATGCTGTCGTCGCAGCCGTGGTCGTCGATAAACACGAATTCCAGCTCTGCGGCGATGCTCTGCCTTGCTATGTTTTCAAATAAAGAGGGGAGATGCGGCGCCGAATTGTAGAGAGGTATTATGACCGATACCTTACTCATCCTCCTTCATTGTCTGCGCCGTCTTGTAGAGGGCGCTCTGCTCCAGCTTCTCCTTTGCGTAGTCGAGGGTCACTGTGAACTTCTTCTTGCGCGAGGTGGGGGCCTCGAACATCGCGTCCATCATCATTGTCTCGCAGATGGAGCGCAGTCCGCGGGCGCCCAGCTTGAACTCGACCGCCTTGTCCACTATGTAGTCCAGCACGTCGTCTTCAATCACCAGTTCGATGCCGTCCAGCTTGAAGAGCTCTGTGTATTGCTTGATGATGCTGTCCTTGGGCTCGGTGAGGATGGAGCGCAGGGCGTTGCGGTCCAGGGAGTCCAGGTGGGTGATGATGGGCAGGCGGCCGATGATTTCGGGAATCAGGCCGTATGCGCGCAGATCCTGGGGACCCACATACTGCATCATATTGTTCTTGTCTATGAGGCCGCGCTGCTTCTGCGCCTCAAAGCCCACAACCTGCGAGTTGAGCCGGTGGGCGATGTTCCGCTCGATTCCCTCGAACGCGCCGCCGCAGATGAACAGGATGTTGTCGGTGTTCACCGCAATCATCTGCTGCTCGGGGTGCTTGCGCCCTCCCTGCGGGGGGACGTTCACTATGCTGCCCTCGATAATCTTGAGCAGCGCCTGCTGCACGCCCTCGCCCGACACGTCGCGGGTGATGGACGGATTGTCGCTCTTGCGGGCGATTTTGTCTATTTCGTCTATGAACACTATGCCGCGCTCCGCCTTGCGCACGTCGTAGTCGGCGTCCTGCAGCAGACGGGTCAGGATGCTCTCCACATCCTCTCCCACATAGCCCGCCTCGGTGAGCACCGTGGCGTCCACAATGGCAAAGGGGACGTTGAGCATCTTGGCGATGGTGCGGGCCAGCAGCGTCTTGCCGCAGCCGGTGGGGCCCACCAGCAGTATGTTGGACTTCTCTATGAGGCCGTGGTCGGAGTTGGAGATGCGCTTGTAGTGGTTGTAGACCGCCACCGCAAGCACCTTCTTTGCCTGGTCCTGCCCGATTACATACTGGCTCATGAAGTCGAACATCTCGCGCGGCTTCTTGAGGGTGAGGTCGCCCTCGATGTGGCCGTTGCCTCCCACGGAGCTTCCCTTGGGGTGGAGCACCTCGCGCACCGCGCCGTAGGCCGCCTCTGCGCAGTCAGAGCAGATTGCGGCATTTTCCGTGGTGATGAGCAGGTCCACCTCGTCCTGGGTGCGACCGCAGAAGACGCACCTGTCGGGCGTCCTGGGGGTTCTGGGGGTTTTGGCCATTACTTCTTGATCTCCTTGCCGGCGGGCCTCTTGATGATCTCGTCTATCATACCGTAGTCCAGGGCATCCTGCGCGGTCATCCAGTAGTCGCGGTCGGCATCTTTCACAATCTGCTTGCAGCTCTTGCCGGTGTGCTCCGCGAGAATGTCGTAGAGCTCCTTCTTGAGGGTGAGAATCTCCCTGGCGGTGATTTCGATGTCAGAGGCCTGACCCTGGGCGCCGCCCATAGGCTGGTGTATCATCACGCGCGAGTGGGGCAGGGCGGAGCGCTTGCCCTTCTTGCCGGCGGCCAGCAGCACCGACGCCATTGATGCGGCAAGGCCGGTGCAGATTGTGTGCACGTCGCTGGCTATGGTCTGCATCGTGTCGTAGATGCCCAGGCCGGCATACACCTCCCCGCCGGGGGAGTTGATGTAGATGGAGATGTCGGTGCCATCGCCATTGCTGTCCAGGAACAGCAGCTGCGCCTGGATTATGTTGGCGACCTCGTCGTTGATGGGGCATCCGAGAAAAATGATGCGGTCCATCATCAGACGGGAGAATACATCCATCTGGGCGACATTCAGCTGCCGCTCCTCGATGATCATCGGGTTCATATAGCTCGAAGTCACCTTGCCGTACTGGTAGAGGTCCAGCGAGCTGATGCCGCGGTCTTTGACCGCATATTTTTCAAATTCGGATTTCATTGTGTTCTTCGGATGTTACTTTGTAAGCTCGCGCATTTTCTCGAGCGAGATGCTCTTCTTTGCGAGGGTGGCGTTCTTCTTGACGAAGTCCATCACCATATCGTTCTCCACCTTGTCGTAGAGACGGCGGGCCTGCTGCTCGTCGCTGAGCATACGGGTCACGGACTCTTTTGCCTGGCTGTCGCTCATCGGGGGCAGACCGTACATAGCGTACTGGTAGTTGATGAAGTTGCGGGCCTCGCTCTCAAGCTGCTCTTTGGTCACCTTGAGGTCGTGCGCCTTCATCAGCTTGCCGCGGACAACGTCCCAGCGGAAGTCCTTCATAAAGGAGTCGAACTCCTTCTCGATGTCCTCTGCGGTGAACTTGCCTTCGTTGGCGGCCAGCAGCCAGCGCTTGATGAATGCGTCGGGCATTGCGATGTTGGCCTTGTTCACGAGATATTCGCGGGCGTCGGTGCCGAAGCGGTAGTCGCTCTCCTGCGCATACTCCTCTGTGAGGCGCTCGGCAATCTTGGCGTCGAACTGCTCGGGAGTGGTCACGGCGCCTTCGCCGAAGATCTTGTCGTAGGTCTCCTGGTTCTCCTCGGCGTCCTTGAAGGTCTTGATGCTCTTCACGGTCATCTTCCACACGGGCTCCATTGCGGCGAGCTCCTCCTTCTTGAGGTGGAGCATCGAGGCGCGGTCGGTCTCGTTGGCAAAGGTCTCAACGACATTCACGTCGCGGCTCTCGCCGGCCTTGATGCCGACATACTGCTTTCTGATGTCGTCGCTGGCCATAGAGCGCAGAGCAACATAGGTGTTCTCCACCTTGTTCTCGCCCTGCTCGAAGTCGCAGGTCATAAAGTCGTCCTCGCCCAGGGTCTCGCCGTCCTCAAGGGTACCGAACTGCTTGAGCAGGTTCTTCTTGTAGTCATTCTTGGCCTCTTCTGTGACCTTGACCTTATAATAGGGGATGCTGTCTTCTGCGGTAACGTCAATCTCAAACTTGGGGTAGAGGCCCAGGTCGTACTGGAAAGTGAGGCTCTCGCCGTTCTCCCAGTCGTTGTCAAACTCCTTCTCGCTGGGCATAGGCTCGCCGATGACTTCCAGCTTGTTCTCCTCGATGTGCTTGCCCAGGGCGTCGCCCACGAGGCTGTTGATTACATCTGCCATGGCCTGCGCGCCATAGAGCTTCTCTATCAGAGACATAGGGGCCATTCCCTTGCGGAAGCCCTTGATGTCGGCCTGGCGGCGGAAGCTGTTGAGTTTTTTCTTTTTAGGCTCGGCCCAGTCGGCCTTCTCTACGGTGACGGTCAGCGTGAGGTTGAGATCGTCGGTTCTGTTTTCTGTTAACTGCATTGTATTTATTGTTTAATTTATAATCGTATCACGGCAATAAGCCCGCAAATTTAGTAAAAAATACCTACATTTGTAAAAATCTGACTTGTGATATTGTTATGAAAGAATATATCAGCGAGAATGAGAGCCGGTTCAATGAAGAATTGTTCTCTCTGCTGCGCATCCCCTCGGTGAGCAGCGAACCCGAACATAAAGAGGATATGATGCGCTGCGCGCGCCGCCTGAGCGAGCTTCTGCTTGCCGCCGGGGCCGACAGCGCCGAGGTTTTCCCCACCAAGGGCCATCCGGTGGTCTTCGGCCAGAAAAAGGTGAGCGACAGCGCCGCCACTGTGCTGGTGTACGGCCACTACGACGTGCAGCCCGTGGACCCCATAGACGAATGGCGGAGCGACCCCTTCGAGCCCGAAATCCACGACGGGGCCATCTGGGCCCGCGGCGCAAACGACGACAAGGGGCAGATTTTTATGCACATCAAGGCGTTCGAATACCTGCTTTCGAGCGGGCAGCTGCGCCACAACGTGAAATTCATATTCGAAGGGGAGGAGGAGATCAGCTCCCCGTCGCTGCCCGAGTGGGTGGCGGCGCACACCGACCTGCTCGCGTGCGATGTGATTCTGGTCTCCGACACCACTATGATTTCCGACAAAGTCCCCTCCATCAACTGCGGTATGCGCGGCCTGGCGTATATGGAGATTGTGGTCAAAGGGCCCTCTGCCGACCTTCATTCGGGCCACTACGGCGGCTCGGTGGCCAATCCGGCCAATGTGCTCTGCGACATCGTCAGCTCGCTGATAGACCGCGAGGGGCGCGTCACCATTGAGGGCTTCTACGATGATGTGGTGGAGCTCAGCGCAGAAGAGCGGGCGCTGCTCTCCAAGGCTCCCTTTGACGAGGCGGAGTTCGCCCGCGAAATCGGGGTCCCCGGAGTCCGCGGCGAGGCGGGCTACACCACCCAGGAGAGGCGCTCCATACGCCCCTGCCTGGACGTGAACGGCATAGTGGGCGGCTTCACCGCCGAGGGGTCCAAGACCATCATCCCCAAGGAGGCGCGCGCCAAGGTGTCGATGCGCCTGGTGCCCAACCAGAAGTGCGACAAGATTGCGGAGCTCTTCAAGAAGCATATCGCCAGAATCGCCCCCTCCGACGTGGAGGTTGAGGTCATCGAGCACCACGGCTGCAACGGCTTCCTGATGGGGCTCTCCTCCAATGCATACCGCGCCGCCTCCCGTGCCATCGGGGAGGTCTACGGCATAGAGCCGGTCCCCAGCCGCGGCGGCGGCAGCATCGGCATTCTGGCAGAGATGCAGCAGATGCTCTCGGCCGACCCCCTGCTGATGGGATTCGGGCTGGAGCGCGACGCAATCCACTCTCCCAACGAGAGTTACCTGCTGAGCCAGCTGCACAGGGGAATGGAATCGATAGCACTTTTCTATAAATATTATGACAAGTAGCCAACTTTACGAAAATATACGCGCCAAGCAGAGCTTCCTCTGCGTGGGGCTGGACACCGATCTGGATAAAATCCCGCAGCAGCTGCTCGGTGAGCGCTATCCGCTGTTCACATTCAACCGCGAGATAATCGACGCCACTGCAGATGTGGCGGTCTGCTACAAGCCCAACACCGCCTTTTACGAATGTTACGGGGCGGAGGGCTGGCAGCAGCTGGAAATGACCGTGAAATACATCAAGGAGCACTATCCCGACATATTCGTGATTGCGGACGCCAAGCGGGGCGACATAGGCAACACCGCCGCCCGCTATGCCAAGGCCTTCTTTGACAATATGCCGTGCGATGCGGTCACAGTCTCCCCCTATATGGGGCGCGACGCGGTGACTCCGTTCCTTGCCTACGAGGGCAAGTGGGCGGTGGTGCTGGGGCTGACTTCAAACCCCTCCGCGGCCGACTTCGAGCTGGAGGGCGACCTCTACAAGAAGGTCATCGGCAAGGCTATGGAGTGGGGCAGCGCAGACAATCTGATGTTTGTGGCGGGGGCGACCCGCGCGCAGATGCTCTCCGACGTCCGCGCCGTGTGCCCCGACAACTTCCTGCTGGTGCCGGGGGTCGGAGCCCAGGGCGGCAGCGTGGAGGAGGTGGCCCGCTACGGCTTCAACAGCCGCTGCGGCCTGCTTGTGAACTCCTCGCGCGGCATCATCTACGCCGGCGGCGGAAGTGACTTTGCAGAAGCCGCGGCCAAGGCTGCCCGCGAGCTGCAGGTCAAGATGCGGGAGAATTTTCTGTAGGCCCCCTTGTTTTTCAAGGTTTTGTATTATCTTTGCCTATCCTTAATTCAAAGGGACGGGAAATATCTGCTGTCCCTTGCATTCACAAGACATATATGTACGATATCATCGAACTCAGCGGCAAGAGCAGGGAAGAACTGGTTGAAATCGCCAGAAAACTCAATGTAAAGAAGCCGGAGTCAATTTCAGAAAAAGATTTGGTATATGTGATTCTGGACGAACAGGCCATCCAGAGCAGCGAACCCATAAAGCGTCCGGGCCGTCCCAAGGGACGCGCCAAGAAGGCGGCAACTCCCGCGCCCGCGCCCGCTGCAGCAGCTCCCGCTCCCGAGGCGGAGGCAGCTCCTGCAGCGGAGAAGCCCCGCCGCGGCCGCAAGCCCAAGGCGGCGGCAGCTGCTCCCGCAGAGGCTGCTCCCGCAGAGCAGACGGCCGCAGCAGCCCCCGCTCCCGAGGCGGAGGCAGCGCCCGCAGCGCAGAAACCCCGCCGCGGCCGCAAGCCCAAGGCGGTGGCAGAGGCTCCTGCAGAGGCGGCTCCCGCCGCAGAGGCTCCTGCAACACCGGATAGCGCTGCACCCGCGCCTGCAGAAGAGCAGTCCCGTCAGCGCCAGATGCGCCCCAGAATGAAGCAGGGCGCGGCATCAGCCGAGGCTCCCAAAGCGGAGAACGCGGCGGAGGCGGCATCGGAGGCTCCCAAGGCCGATGAGCGCCAGAAGGGCGACCGCCAGAGCCAGGGCCGCGGCCAGCAGGGCCAGAACGCCCCTCAGGCAGACAAGAGCCGCGGTCAGCAGAATGGCGCGCCCCAGGGTCAGCAGAGCGGCGCCCCCCAGGGCCAGAACGGCGAGCAGCAGGGCCGCCAGCGCACTCCCCGCGTGGAGTATGACGGCGTTGTGGAGGCGTGCGGCGTGCTGGAAATAATGCCCGACGGCTACGGATTCCTCCGCTCGTCTGACTACAACTACCTCAACTCTCCCGACGATATCTACGTATCCCAGTCTCAGATAAAGAGCTACGCCCTCAAGCCGGGCGACACCATCAAAGGCGACATCCGCCCGCCCCGCGAGGGAGACAAATACTTCCCGCTGGTGCGCATACACACCATCAACGGCCGCAGCCCCGAGTTTGTGCGCGACCGCGTGCCGTTCGATTTCCTGACCCCCGTCTTCCCCAACGAGAAGTTCAACCTGACGGGCGGCATCCACAACAATAACATCTCGGTGCGCATAGTGGATATGTTCACCCCCATCGGCAAGGGTCAGCGCGGCCTCATCGTGGCGCAGCCCAAGACCGGCAAGACTGTGCTGCTCAAAGACATCGCCAACGCCATCGCCGACAATCACCCCGAGGTGTTCATGATAGTGCTGCTGATTGACGAGCGTCCCGAGGAGGTCACCGATATGCAGCGCAGCGTAAAGGCGGAGGTCATCGCATCGACCTTTGACGAGCCCGCCGAGCATCACGTCAAGGTGGCCAACATCGTGCTGGAAAAGGCCAAGCGTCTGGTGGAGTGCGGTCACGACGTAGTGATTCTGCTGGACAGCATCACCCGCCTGGCCCGCGCATACAACACCGTGCAGCCCGTGTCGGGCAAGGTGCTCAGCGGCGGCGTGGACGCCAACGCCCTGCACAAGCCCAAACGCTTCTTCGGCGCCGCCCGCAACATCGAGAACGGCGGTTCGCTCACAATCCTGGCCACAGCCCTCACCGAGACCGGCTCCAAGATGGACGACGTGATTTTCGAGGAGTTCAAGGGCACCGGCAACCTGGAGCTGCAGCTCGACCGCAAGCTCAGCAACAAGCGCCTCTTCCCCGCCGTGGACGTGACTCTCTCCAGCACCCGCCGCGACGACCTGCTCTACAATCCCGAGCACGCCAACCGCATCTGGATTCTGCGCAAGTATCTTGCTGATATGAATTCGATGGAGGCGATGGAGTTTATGAAGAGCCGCCTGGAGCGCACGAAGAACAACGAGGAGTTCCTCTACACCATGCAATCCGACATGGACTAGACCGCATTAGGTGCTTAATTGCTGCGGGGCCCCTGGAAACCTCATTGCCGAAAGGCAATTGCGGTTCCTCGGGCCCCGCGGGCTTTGCACTTGATACGCCGTTGCGCTTGTTGCCTTTGATTCTGCCGCGCATAGGCGCTCCGCACAAAGGGGCTTGGCGGGTAGAAAAAATACCCGCTACGCCCCTTTGTGCCTCCGCGATTTTGATGCGCGGATGCGATTATCCCAGTTGGGGCTCGTAATGGCCCTCTACGGGCACGAAGCCGGGCTGAAACCACGGTCCTTGCCCGGAACGATCTTCCCCGTGGATGCGCGGCCGTCAAAAGCCGTTTCATCCACCAGGAGGGGGTGTTTGGTGGATATTCGCCCGCCTTTGCTTTGCTCAGCTTAATTTACGCCTCCGCTTGCAAGAGCCAGTCTAACGCTGATTTGATGTGAATTATCTTCCCTTCCGTCACTATCTCCCGGCTTTGTGAGAATGTGATGATTGTCAGATTGCTGCAGTTGAGATTTGTGGATGCCTTTATGAGTGAGGAGACTTCGCGTGACCAGGCTTTGGGCGAATCTATTTCGTATGCCACTTGAATCATTTCAATGACTTTTGTGCGTTCACAAATTACGAAATCAATCTCCTTCGCTTTGGCACCCGGTTTATAGTAATATATGTCGCGGTAATAATTGGCCGAACGGCGTAGGAGTTCCAAATAGACCACATTTTCGAGTCGCCATCCAATGTCGTCAGGGACAAGAGCATTCATCCTGTTGTTCCTTAGACCTGGGTCTACGATATAGGATTTGGAATTATGTGTGCGCTCCGTGCTCTTATAGGAGAATTTTTGCAGCATCTGAACGAGGAATGCTTGTGATAGGTAGCCGACATACTTCTTTATAGTCTTGTCTGACAGGCAGAGTATGTTGGCCAGTTTGCCGTAGTTTACCTCTTGACATGCGTTGTCGATAAGATGGTTTGCTACGAGCCGCAGACTTTCTTTGTCTCGTATCTTGAAGCGTTTTTGTACATCTTTTCCTATAACTGCCTCTATCAGGCTCTGAACATATGCCCGTTTATTGCGCATCTTCTGCATTTCGGGGAAACCTCCTTCTTGAATGTAAGTGAAGAATGCGCGCTTGCGGTCGGCGTCAGCTTTGGTCGTTATGGAGAGAGTGTCAATGTGGTGATAATCGCAGTATTCTGAGAAAGAGAACGGGAATAGGCGAATTTCATTGTATCTGCCGGTCAAGTATGTTGCCAATTCACTGCTGAGCAGTTTTGCGTTGCTGCCGGTGACAAAAACGCGCAATCCGGTACGTAGCAGCCGGTTGACGAACAGATGCCATCCATCTACATCCTGAATCTCGTCAAGGAAGATATAAGGGATGTCAGAACCATAAATCTGGTAAATGCATGAAAGAAGAGTATTCAGGTCTTCTTGAGTCATATCGGCGAGCCTGTCGTCGTCAAGGTTGGCATAGCCATAATGAACTCCGTGCCCTTTAAGTACCTTATGGCAGAGCGTGGACTTGCCGCTTCTGCGTACCCCGATGACAACCTGAGCTAATGAACTGTCGAATTCAAACAGGGATTCTTCGCGTCTGGAAACCAATTCAGCTGGTCTGGTATTCGCGATTTCCGCCTGCTGCTCCGTCAAAACTTGAAGGATTATTTTTTCGTTCACCATAGACTGACTATTAAAGATTATGTGAAGATAATCATTTTTGTGTTAAAATTCTAATAATCAACGATAACAACAAAAACAAATCCGATAAAATGAAGATTTTTATGCAAAACAATCCGATAAAATGAAGATTTTCCGCTTTTGCAATCCGCTGCGTCCCCGCCAGAGGGGGTATTCCGGGCCCCGGCTGGGATAATCGCATTAGCGCATCAAAGCCCCGAATCCCCTTTAGGCGGAGCGCCTATGCGCGGCAGAATCCAAGACTACAAGAGTTTAGAGGAGCGTAGAGAGGAGGAGTGGGGAGTTGGAAGTGTGGAGTGACGCTAAAACGCAGTAAAACCCTGGGTGACATCAGCGGCGGGTTTGCGCCAGATGCTCCGGGCTAGTTTTTGGACTTGCGCTCTTTGCCGGAGCGGCGGAAGAGGTCGCGCAGCTTGTTGAACTCCTGCTTGTAGGAGATGCCCACGCCATTGCGCTGAGTCTGGTCCAGATAGTTGCTGTACTCGTCGGCCGAGTGCGAGAACAACTTCAATTTGGTCTTGCCCCGCCGCCCCAACTTGATGTTGACATCGATATCGCCCACGATATCGTCGCGGTTGCTGGTCATATACCGGCGGTTGCCGATATTGCCGTTCACCGTCACGCGGTTGTTTATCAGCTGGGTGGACACCGCCACATCGAATATGTCCCTGCCCGTCTCCGTGGGCAGATAATTGAAACCGAAGTCGATGGGAATTCCCAGCTGCTGCAGAATGCCGTTCAGCTGATTGCTCATAATCTCGGTGGCGTTGAAATATGACACCGAAGTGTTGTTCACGATGCCGCTCTGCTCGTCGGGGATAAACGAACCCGACACAATCAGCGCCAGGAACTGCCGCATCCGCTTCTCCTCCGTGTTAAGGGTGTTGGATATGGTCGCCTCCACCGTGGGGTCGAGGTCCTCGATGCCGATGTCAAAACTCAGGCTGGGGTTGGAAAGCTTGCCGCCCGCCAGAATGCTGCAGTTCACGGGGCGCCGCATAGACGAACTCTCCCCGTCGCTGGAAATCAGCGGCGAGATGGAAACCTTGGTCTTGTACACCGCCGCCATATCCAGCTCCGAATCCATTATGTCGCCGGTGAAGTGGATCGTGCTCCCCGGATTAAGCGAGAACTTGCGGTTCACGAGCCCCAGCAGAGTGAGGTCATAATCACCCTCGCTGATGGCGTAATCGCCCAGAATGGAGAATGCCCCGTCCTTCACCGCCAGATCCACCACGCCGCTGCCGTTCACGTGCAGGGCGTCGCCGCT
>CAZIUO010000020.1:0-24893 GCA_964542575.1 uncultured Muribaculaceae bacterium | reverse complement strand
CCGTTCTTTCTGCATCTGCAGCTGCCCGCAGTCAATCTTTTCAAAGGGGACATTCACTGCAAGAATGCCGATGAGGGTGCGCAGCCCCGCCACTGGGCTTATGAGAAAGTTGTTGCAGCCGAAGAAGCCCACGCCGCAGCGCACCGCCCACTCCCGCTCCATCACTGGGGCGCTGTCGGTGAACACGCGATAGCGCAGATTGCCGCCGCAGGCCTGCTCCAGCGCGGGGAGGTTTTCCTGCACAAAGAGGTGGATGCGGTCCTTGATGACCTTGTGATAGTCCTCGCCATAGGCGAAGGAGGCGATGCGACCCCCTTCGTGGTGGTCGTAGGGGGCCAGAAAGGCCATCACGCTGCGGCACCCCTCCACCAGGAGGGTTATGTCCAGCCGCTTTTCCAGATTGCGGCCCATATAGTCCATATCGCCGCACCTGCCGCTGGAGAGATATTCCTCAAGTTTGCTGCGGGACTGCCCTGCGACAGGCACGGCAGCCGCCGCCCCGAAGCCTGCAAAGCCCAGAGCGGCGGCCGAATCTGCCAGTGTGCCGTAGAGACTCATCAGAAGTTCTCCGACTCGGCGCAGAAGGCGCCGGTGTGCCCGCGGTATTCGGGGGCGTAGAGCGACTCTATCTCCACCAGGGAGGTGTTGAAGGTCCCCTCCTGGGTCACATAGAAGGTCTCGGTGAGGGTGGTGTTCTCCTCCGGAAGGGTCTGGAAGTAGTATGTGGTGCTGTTCTCGTCCCGCTCGCAGTAGAACCACTCGGAGCCGTATGAACGCTCGTCCACAGGGTAGAAGCAGCCGGGACGCGCCGCCTTCATCTCCACAAACGAGCGGTTCTCGCTGTTGGAGATCTCGTAGCGCACCTCTATCTTGTCTCCCACGCGGAGCTTGTCGCCCTCATCAAGGCGTTTGCCGCCGCGCCACCAACTGCGCTTCACGCCCAGCTGGTTGGCCGATTCGCCCGCAGAGAGCATCGGCGCGGTGTAGGTGTAGTAGACCGCCCCGAACTTGAGGCTGGGGGCCTTGTATTTGAGCAGGGCAAAGATGGCGTCGGCGCTGGCCATATTGCTCTCCCACTGCTGGTTGTGCTTCTGCAGCAGGAGCCACTTCATTATGCCTTTGGCTATGTCCATCTGCTCCATCTCGGCAAATGTCACCACCAGCAGCGAGTGGGCGTAGATCTCTGCCGACAGCATACCGCGGTAGGGCATCACCGCATTGGGGAAGTAGCAGCCCACATTGTCGTTGCGCACCGCATAGTCGCGCAGCGAGCGCATCACGGCGTAGAGCTGGCTGTTCTCGCCGGTCGCCTCCAGCACGGTGCACAGGCGGGCCTTCTCCACCACGGAGAGGTCCTTCCAATTGCCCCGGCACTTCTTGAGATACTGCTTGAGCACTTCGCGCACCTCGGGGCTCATTGTATAGTTGGGATGCTCCACGCGGGCGGCAAAGAAGAATGTCAGGTCGCGCCAGTCCCACTTTTTCTTGCTCGAGACCTCGATTATGCGCTTCTCTATGTATTTGAGGCTCTTCTCTATCTGGCCGTTGATGGCGTTGTTGCGGGGCAGCTGGCCCACCTCGCGCAGATAGTAGGTCTTCTGCAGGAACATCAGGGTCAGGAAGTCGCTGGAGCAGTTGCCGGGGAACCAGCCGTAGCCGCCGTCTTTGTGCTGCAGGCGCTCCAGACGGGAGGCCGCAACGCGGGAGAAATTGACGTCCACGCTGTCGCTGCCCAGCAGGCAGCCGCGCATCTGATTGATGTAGAAGGCGTCCAGCCACTCTATCATATTGTTGCCCCTGGGGTATGCGGGCTTCTTGAGCACATCCTTGAGGATGTCGGCGGTGGTGTACTCCTCGTAGCGGATTTGCGCGTTGGGATAGGGGAAGCGGGCCTTGAGGTCGCGGATGCAGCTCTGCTTGCTGCGGCCGTAGCCGATTATGAACGACGACGCCTCGGTGATGGTGCGCGACGCCGGAGTCACGGCAATCTGCCGCTTCTCGGCATCTTTGGCGCTCTTGACATCGATGGCGGCGGTCACGTCCATCCGGGTGACCAGGTCGGGCACCTTGATTTCCCAGGAGAGGACGGTGCTCTCGCCCGGGGCGAGGCTGACGCTCTTGGTCTCGGGGTAGAGCTGCAGCGGCAGGCCGTCGTCGCCGTCGCTCAAATCGAGGGTGGCGCGACCGCTGACGCTCTTGTCGCTGCTGTTGGAGACGGTCGCCTTGATCACCAGGCGGTCGCCCTCCACCGCAAACAGCGGGGTGGCGAGCTCTATCTTGACCGGCTTGTTCACTATTATGCGGGCCTCGGAAAATCCGCTGCGCAGGTCTTTGGTGTGGGCCAGCATCGCTATGCGGAAGGCCGAGAGGGCCTCGCCGGTGGTGAAGCTGACCTGCGCCTTGCCCGAGGAGGGTATCTGCAGCTGGGGTATGAAGGCGATGGTCTGCGAGAAATCGTCGCGCACTTCAGTCTCGTCTGTTTCCTCCTCGCCGCCATCGGCCGCCGCACTTTCCACGGCCATTTCCGCCGTCGCGCTGGAGAGCATCACGGAGTTCGCCCCGATTGCCATTGTCCTGGTCTTCATCATCGGGGATCCGATGCTATAGAGCGGGCGCACGGGGTCAAAGTTGGTCCAGATGTAGGGACCGCCCGCGCTTCTGTGGCGGATGGGAGAGAAATCGAAGCTGTTGCGCCCGTAGCGGTCGCAGGTCACGTCGTAAATCGACACCATCAGCTCCGACGCCTCGGCCTCCACGGTGAAGCTCTCGCGGGTATTGGGGGTGGTGCGGTCGCGCAGGCTGCTGACCTTTATGTCGAAATTCTCCGAGGGGACGGTGCGCGAGAATGTGTGCCGCTCGCTTATCTGCCCGAAGTCCTTTATGCCGAAGAGCGACACCTCGACCCGGTCGCCATAGTGGCTGCTGTAGTCCAGCTGTATGTGCTGGGCGCAGTTTTTCAGGTGCAGCGGGCGGCGGTAGACCTGCTTGCCGCCGTCGAATATCTCCAGCTCGAGGTAGAGGTCCTCCGCCGAGGTGCCCACCACAAAGTCGATGGCATCCTTGCTCTGCACGGGGTAGAAGAATATGTCGCAGTCGAAGAGGCAGTCGCGGTCGTCGGGGGTCAGCAGCACCACGCTCTCCCGCGCGCTCTGCTCTGTCCCCGCCGCGGAGGCCTTGTATTCGAGGGTATATTCTGCCGAGGGGAACTTCTGCAGCTCCACGTTTATAGGGGTTCCGAAGGTGAACTCACCTCTTGCGCCCCCCATTCCGTAGAGGTCCAGAGTGTAGCTGCCGGGGATTTTCTGCTCCACGCCGTCGGCATTGAAGGCCTTGATGGTGAGGGTGGAAACCTTGCTCTTGTCCACCAGCAGCACGGTGTCCATCCGGTAGCTGCAGTCAAACTCGGCGGAGAAGGTGAGCGGATCTTTGGAGACGGTGACCACGCGGCTGACCTCGCAAGTCTCGCCCGTGGGGGCGGTGGCCTTCACGCTGATGCGGCAGGCCGATGTGGTGGCATCCACGGGGGCGGTGGTGGAGAAAGGTATCTCAAAGGAGCCGTCGGCCGCAGTGATGACCTCGCCCTGGGCGAGGATGTTGCTCTTGGCATTGCGCAGGGTGCGGTAGCTGGTCACGGTGTATTCCACCCGCGCCTGGGCCACCGCCTCGCCGGTGAGGCCGCGCACCAGGCCCTTCTGCACGATGACTTCGTCGAACGTGTAGGGGGTCTCTATCTTGTCCAGCACCACCTCATATTTGGGGTCCTTGTAGGCCTCGACCCTGAAATAGACATCCCCCTTGTCGGTGGAGATGCGCCAGGTGCCGTGCTTGCCGCCGGCGGGAATCACGAATTTGCCCGCTGCGGAGCCCATCGAGTTGGTCCTGAGGGTGACTTTGGATGCCGCCTTGCCCGATGCGGGAGGGTAGAGCGAGAGGGAGATTCGTTTGCCGGAGAGCACTTTGCCGCTCTCTCCGTTGCTGGAGAGGGCTATGATTTTGAACTGCACGGTGTCGCCCGCGCGGTAGAGATTGCGGTCGGTGTAGATGTAGTGCATCTGGCTGGCGCTGTACTCGACTTCATCTTCTTCATCAGGCTCCGAGATGGCCAGCGCGGGGGCCCAGCGGTCGCCGCCTACCTCCGCCACGATTTCCGCGCCCTTCCACTTCTTGGTGTAGAGGGTCTGGGTCAGAGGGGTGAAGCCGTTGAGGGCATACTCTTTCTGGGAGATATACGAAGGGCGCACGAACACCTTCTGCTCGTTGGCCTCTATGTTGTCGTAGTCGTCGTGCCAGGCATATACGGTGGCATTCGCGGCGGGCTTGCCGGTGCGGGCGTCGGCCACGTACACCTCGTTTTTGCCGTTAAGCTCGCGGGTGGCCACCGCCACGCTGCTGACGTTCACCAGTGTCATATCGGTCTTGCCCTCGGCACTGCAGAACACCGCGTAGATGCCTTCGGAGGCGAAGGTGTAGCTGGTCTCGACCTTCTCGCGGATGTTGTATTCGTTGTGGAAAGTGTCGATTGTGGAGGTGTACACCTGGCGCCCCTTGCCCGTCATCTGTTCCAGGATGTCGCTGCCGTAGATGTCGTAGCGGTCGTTGAACTTGTACACGGAGAATTCGCACTGGCCGATGTTGCTGCCGGTGAGGGTGAACTTGAGGGTATCGCCGGGATACACGAAGCTCTTTTCGGAATAGATGCCCATATATTTGGCGTCCATTCCGTTCACTATGGCGATGAAGTCCTTGCGGCGCTCAGAGGTGGAGAACACGTCGGCGGCCTTCATGCACATCCGGCGTATCTCGCGGTAGCGCTGCCCGCTGGGCTTGTCCGAGGAGTCCTCGGCCGCCTTCAGCTTCAGAATCTTCTCATACACGAGGCCGTCCACGCGCGGGTGATTCACATATTTCTCTATGTAATGGTCCAGATTGTCCATCACCTGGCTTTTGAGCGCGCTGTAGGAGGGATAATAGTTGTTGGCCTCCTTCCAGTTGTACTTGGCCAGACATTCGTAGCGGCATCTCATCACCGCCAGCTGCTCCAGCGTGTCCCCGCTGCTGACTGTCATCTGCTCCAGATTGGAGAGCAGATTGGCCGCGGTCTGGGGCTTGCCCGCCTCGATTGCGGCGTTGACCTTGTCCCAGAGCGTCTTGTACTGCGCGCCGGTGTAGACCTGCGCGGAGGGGTTGAACATCAGTGCCAAAAGCAAAAACAATTCTTTCATCTATCTTATTCTTTAAAAAATCTGGTTTGTACCTCGCGGAACACGCGCTCGCGGCTGCCGGCGTCGCAGAAGGCGTTGAAGCGCTCCACGCAAGGAGCGGGGGCGGGGGCTGCACCGCCGCTGTCGAGCAGGGTGCAGAGCTCGTCCCAATCCCGCGCCCGGGGCCCCTCCAGCAGGGAGTAGTCAAAGTAGAGCGGCCGCGCGTGCGCGATATATTCGTCGTAGTCAAACGGGGCGAGAATCACCCGTCTGCCGGTGATTATGAAATCGAAGAACAGGCTGGAATAGTCCGTTATGAGTATGTCGATGCCCCCCAGAAAACTGTAGAGGTTGTCGTAGTCGCCGTCGGAGAGGTTCACAAAGCGCTCCGACGCCCCCTCAAGGCTGCTGCTGCCGTTGCGCTGGTCGTAGTAGTGCCCCTTGTAGATGAACACCATATTCCGACGCTCGAGTATCTCCGAGAGCCTTGCGGCGTCAAAGCCGAAGCCGCCGAAGGGGTTGAAGGGGCGTCCCTCGCCCGAGATCGTGTCGCGGAACGTGGGCATATACACTATTTTGGTGGATCCCTTCCAGCGCTCTTCCAGTTTGCGGACAAGGGAGTCGCCCCCCTCGAAGAGGGCGTCGTTGCGCGGCAGGCCGGTGATGGCTATGGCGCCGTCGTCCACAGCGAAGGCAGAGCGGAATATGGGGTTGAAGAACTGCGAGAGGTTGCACACCATATCGTAGCGGATAAACTCCCACGGCAGGAAAACGCGCCGCGCGGCGGTCTTGAAGCGCTTCCAGAGGGTGTCGCGCACCATAAAGCGACGGGCGTCGTTGCCTATGAGCTTGATGGGGCAGCCGTGCCAGAGCATCACCAGGCGGCAGCCGTTGAGGCAGCGCTCGTTCAAGTCCGAGGCGGCAGTGGAGGCAAAGGCCACCGAGGCGCGGCGGCAGGCTGCACGCCCCGCCCGCGAGAAGGCATACTCCACTCTCCCGCCCTCTTTGCAGAGGCGGTCATATACACTCGGGGAGGTTGTTATCCACACCGCGGTGATTTCAGGATGGCACCTGCACACATACTCGTACATCGCCCGGCTGTTGTCGCTGTACAGACTGCCGTACCACGCCCCGAACACCCAGAGGTGCGGGTCGCGGCGCCGGAGGGCGTCCACCCCCCAGGCAATCAGGCGCAGCGGCGCCAGCAATGCGTGCTGCAGGTCCCCTTTTTTCATATGTTCATCAGATTGAGAAACTGCTCCAGGGCATACATCAGCCAGCGGCGGTTGCCGTCGTAGCGCTCCAGGGCGATGTCGTCGCGGAATTCGGGGCGTTCGGGGCCCTTCCAGCCGGCGAAATAGCTGTCCACCGGGCGGGGCATCGGCACCTTCTGCGGCGGCTCCTCGCCGTAACGCATCCGGAACAACTCCCGCACCACATATTTGGACTCCCCGCGGCGGATGCGCTCCAGATCAAAGGGGAAGTCGCGCTGCAGATGCTCGTAAGGGTCTATGTAGGGCATTGAGGCCGCGGCAAAGGCGTTCATATACGAGCTGTAGCTCTCTATTGTGTTGGGCCCGTCCAGAAAGGGGATGAAGTCTATCTTATCCCCCCTGCGGTAGGGCTCGAAAAGGTCGTTGACATAAGCGGGGCTGCGCAGCACATCGGCGGGGTTTATATAGGTGTAGCGGGCTATGAATTCGTCGTAGCCCCAATCCTTTGCCATAAGGCCGTCCATCCCGCCGAACACATAGTCGGCCCCGTCGCCTATGACCATCTGCTCAATGCCGTCTGCGGCCGCCTGCCGCGCCGCCAGGAATATCTGCGGCTCGATGGAGTGCACCGGCGCGCCGCGGTGGCGCATCACAGAGGGCAGCACCTGCCGCACCGCATCGAAATCGATGTCCACATAGTGCAGGTTCATACCGTTGAGAGCGGCAAAGCGCTCTGCGCGGCGCAGCTCGTCGCCTCCAAAGCTGCCGCCGAGAAAGCGGAAGGTGTAGGCGTCGCACCCCTTCATATAAGTGGCCAGCGTGGCGGAATCCATACCGCCGGAGAGCAGCAGGGCAATCTTTCTGCCGCGGAGGCTGTCGAACACCCGCTCCAGCGCCAGGTCGGCGTCGGCAGCGCTGCGCACCTTGACCAGGGAGGCGGGCTCGGGCAGGGCGGCGTTGATGTGGTGCAGCCCCTCCGCGAACTCGGCGTCGGGGCGCGGAATATATCGGAACGCCAGAAAGGCGCTGCAGCAGTAGTCCTTGTTTACCATTTGTCCTCCCTGAGCTTGAGCAGCGTCTCGTTGATCAGTGTGGAGGAGGTCCCTTTGGTGTAGGGGAAGTAGATTATCTTCACCCCCACCTCACCGAACTGCCGCTCGTATTCGTTCCACTTCTCGGTCCCCTTCCAGTCGTCGCCCACGAACATCACGTCAAAATGGAGCCGCCTCCAGGCCTCCATCTTGTCCATATTCTCCTGCGCCACGACCTCGTCTACATAGCGTATCGCCTCCACTATGGCCTTGCGCTCTTCAAACGGAATCACCGCCCGCTTGTTTTTGTATGATACCAGGGCGTCGGTGGAGACCCCCACTATCAGACGGTCGCAGTGCTCCTTGGCACGGCGCAGCAAATTCAGATGTCCTATGTGAAACAGGTCAAAGACGCCTGTGGCATAACCGGTTATCATAATGTTTCCAAATCTTTAATTACTCTTGACATCCTCTCGGAAAATGTGTGGCCCTCGAGGACCTTGCTCCGCGCAGAGGCGGCCGCGGCCGACTTGTCGCCCTCCAGGGCCTCCCGGATGCGGGCGATGAGCTCTTCGCAGCTCTCATAGAGTCCCACCTCGCCCCCGGGGAAGAGGGAGCGGATGTAGGGATTCGCGTCGCAGACCTGATAGGCCCCGGCGCAGCATATTTCAAACACTTTGGGGTTGGCCCCGTCGCTCTGCTGCTCGTTGTGGATGTTGAGCACCACGCGGGCGCGGTTGTAGAGGGCGTTGACCTGCTGCGGGGGGATGTTGCGGTTGGTGTAGATGTCCCTCCGCTCGCGCAGCAGCGCCTTCAGCGGCCCCTTGTACCAGGGCTTGTAGATGCCCGCCACCTTTATCCTTCTGCCGGGAAATGCCTTGATTACCTGCGATATATACTCGCGGCGGCGGGGCGAGTGGTAGAGGTCGCCCACAAACAGTATGTCGATGTCCTTCTGCACCCCTTCAACGGGGTGATAAATCGCGCTGTCGGCCGCCTGCGGCAGAAAGAGGGCCGTCTCGCCCCGCTGCGCATAAAACTCCACGTCGCCGCGGTCGTAGCAGTAGAAGCGGTCCACGTGCGAGATGTGCCCCGTGATGACGGGGATGTGCCGCACGCTGTCAAAGCACCACAGCGCCACCTTGGCGCGGCTGCGGAAGTAGTCCAGAGTGTCCGCCAGCAGAATCTCCCCGTTGAGGATGAACACCACGTCGGGGGCGGCGGCGTCGAACACGCGGCGGTAGTGCTCCTGCCGCGAGAGGCGGTTGCGGGCCCTGTAAGACTCCTTGAAGGGCTCTATCTTGTAGCGCAGGCGCGAGGCAAGGCCGTAGGGATCCACCGGAACGTCGTAGCTCTCCGTCTGAACCTGATAGCCCAGATTCTGCAGGGCTGCGCCCACCGCGGCATTGAAATTATAAAACCGGGGACCTATGACGAGAGCTTTGGGCATACCACCATACGCGTGCTTATTGCAATACGGTGTATGTGATCTGCATCTTGGGACGACGGTCTGCGCCGTTGCCGTTGATAGCTCCCTTGCAATAGTTGATATAATCCACGTAATAGACCGTGGTGGAAGAAGATGAACTGCTGGAAAGGCTGTTGTAGTAGTTGTAGTAGTTCATCATATTGTAATAGTCGTAGTAGTCGCTGTAGCCGCCATATCCGTAGCTGCCGTAACCGCCGTAGCCGCCATAGTACATATTGTACAGATAGTTGCTGTAGTAGTTGGAGTATGCGGAACTGCTGTCGTCCTCCTCTTCCTCATCCTCGCCGGTGTAGTAGTTGAAGAACCAGAGGTCCCAGGTGTCGCCCAGCTCCTTGTCCTGCGCAATCATATTCATTATGTTCTGCACATAGAGGGTGACGTCGGGCTTGTAGTACTGCAGCGAGCGGTTGATGTCGCCGCGGTCGTAGCTGCTGTCGTAGATTGCCGAGAGCGGGTAATACTGATATGCGCCGTAGGCATATTTGTAGCGGGTGGCGGGATAGAGGCTTGTGGGGTATTCGTCGGCAATGGAATAGTCCCCCTCGGGAATGTCGTAGGGCAGCTCTATGGAGGCCCTGGCCACTATCACCTTGCTGAGGTCGACCCCTTCTGCGGCGGCCCACTTGACTATGCTGTCGCGGATGGCCTCCCCCTCGATGTGGGGCTTGATGCCGGCCATACCCTCGTAGTAGATTGTCTTGAGATTGTTGTTGCCGTCCACCTCCAGGTCGCGGGTGTCGTGCCTGTAGACCTCGGTGCCGAAGCTGCTGCCCACATTGAACGTGAGCGTGGTGTCACGGTTGGTGCCGCCGTCGTTGGTGGAATTGAAGGTGAAGCGCAGCATAGCGCTGCCGAACTTGGTCAGACGGCCGCCGGCACCTCCGCCCAGCGGGGCGTCGGCCTTGACATATATGCCGTAGAAGCGCTTGATGAAGAGGTCCGCGCTGTCCAGCTCCTGCTGCGTGGCCTCCATATATTTGCTTGCGAAAGAAGCCTTGAGGGGGATGGTGAGGGTGTCGCCGCCGGTGTAGATCACGGCGCCGGTGCTGATTTCCTCGGCAGAATAGTCACCCTCGGAGAAGGAGTTGCAGTAGAGGGTGGTGGTGTCCATCGGCTTGGTGAGGGCGTACACGTGTATGTTCTGCGGCAGCTCCTCCTGCCCGTCTTCGTAGGTCTGGGTGGAGAATTTCACAAACTGCAGCTTGGCGCTCTTATACACCGGATTCTGGCCCCAGGGGACGGTGTCGGGAGGGGTCACGGTGGCGGCGAACTCCGCGCTGGTGGCGCCGTAGAAGTCATCATAAAGGTTGCCGACCACCAGATAGGAGCTGCTGGTCTGCAGGGTGTCGGCCATCTTCATCCCGATGGGCAATTCAAACGACACGGTCTTGACATCAAGGTTGCGGTCGGTGGGGACATAAGCCGAACCGAGCGTCTGATTGGCCTTGACGCAGGAACAGAGGGAAATTATCGGGAGAAGGGCCGCTGCGGCCTTGAGAAGATACCTTTTGAGTGATGTTGACATCCCTTATGCTAAAATTTGGTCGTAAAATCTGTCGTACGCCTCGATGTAGGAAGTTTCTTCCTCACTTATGGCGGGGCTCGCCAGAGTGGGCACCTTGTGCTCCCTGATGAACTTTTCCAGCTCGGGGTTCACCCCCTCGGGAGCGGTGATGCATCCGTCACTGTAGAGCAGGGCCAACTTCGCAAGATTTATGCCATCGGGCTTCTCTATCAGCGCCACGTCATCGGCGGTTATCGACTCGATGGGCACCCTGGAGGCCATCCCTTCGGAGAAGGAGATGTCGTCCAGATCATTGTATAGGCTGAGCACGACCTTTGTGTCGGCAAAAATGGGATCCTGATTGTAGGCCTTCTTGAGGTAGAGCGGCATCAGATAGGAGATCCAGCCCTGGCAGTGCACCAGGTCGGGTTTCCAGCGCAGCTTCTTCACCGTCTCGAGCACGCCGCGGGCAAAGAACATCGCCCGCTCGTCGTTGTCGGCGAAGAAATCGCCGTTTTCATCGCGGTCCACCGCCTTGCGGTGGAAGTAGTCGTCGTTGTCTATGAAATAGACCTGCATCCTCGCAGAGGAGATTGAGGCGACCTTGATGATGAGCTGGCGGTCGGCCCCGCCCACCACCAGGTTCATTCCCGAGAGTCTGATGACCTCGTGCAGCTGGTTGCGGCGCTCGTTTACGCAGCCGTAGCGGGGCATGAATGAACGTATCTCGCGTCCGCGCTCCTGCACTCCCTGGGGCAGATAACGACCCGCCACAGCCTGTTCCGACTCGGGCAGATAGGGATATATCTGCGAGCTGACGAACAGCACTTTCTTGGATTCTGTTGTGTTAACTGCTGGCATAATACGGCAAAAATCACACAAAGGTAATATTTTTTTTTAACTTTGCTTAAAAATCAGTATAATTCATAAGCGCAGAAATGAAAAAGGAGAGCAGCAAGAGAATGACTCGCAGACTGATACGCTCGTACCTGACGTCTGTGGCAAGCATAAGTCTCGTGCTCCTGCTGCTTGCGGTGATTCTGCTGGCCTGGGTCAACACCAAAAGCCTCTCCGACTACTTCAAGGAGAGCGCGGCCGTGTCGGTGATACTGAAAAACGACGCCACGGAGGCCGACGCCCTCGCCCTCAAGCAGAGGGTGGAGAAGCTGGATTTCGTGAAGAAAGCCACCTTCATCTCCCGCGAGCAGGGGGAGAAGGAGATGGAGGACCTCCTGGGCGAGGATTTCCTGAAGGTTTTCGCCGCCAGCCCCATCCCCATCTCGCTGGAGCTCAATCTGCAGAGCGGATATTTCGACGCCGACTCGCTCAAGGCGGTGAGCGCGCTGCTTATGAAGGAGGACTGCGTGCGCGAAGTCAGCTTCCAGGAGTCGCTGGTGGAGGCAATGAACAGCAATCTGGACAAAATCGCAATCGCGGCCGCGGCAGTCATCGCCCTGCTGCTCGTGATATCGGTGGCGCTGATTTCCAACACCGTGCGGCTCAACATCTTTGCCCGCCGCTTCACCATCCACACAATGCGGCTGGTGGGGGCCAAGCGCAGCTTTATCCGCCGCCCCTTCATCCGGCAGGCCTTCTGGCAGGGGGTCGTCTCGGGCCTGATCGCCTGCGGCTGCTTTGCCCTGCTGCTGTGGTATTTCAAAGGATATGCGGGGGACGTGCTCGGAATTTTCTCCCGTGAATTAATAATTCCTATCTTTGCCGCGGTTATGGCGGCCGGCATACTGATATGCGTGCTCACGACTGCGTTCCAGGTGAACAGGCTTGCCGACATATCCAAGGACGACCTTTACATTTAATTGTATATGAGCAATTTCTCAGTTTCCCCCAAGGGGGTCAGAACCATACTGGTCGGCTTCATTCTGATGGTGGCCGGCTTTATTCTGATGATAGGAGGCGGCAGCGCCGACCCCAACGTCTTTGACGAATCGATGTTCAGCGCCACCCGCATCACAGTGGCCCCCATCGTGATAATCCTGGGCGTCGCAGTAATCATCGCGGGCATAATGGCCCGCCCCAAAGAGAAGCCCGGGGAGGAGGAGAAATAGAGTATGAGCTGGTTTGAGGGGATAATCCTGGGGCTGCTCCAGGGACTTACGGAATTCCTGCCGGTGAGCAGCAGCGGCCATCTGGCCATAGCCAAGGCGCTGTTCGGCATCGAGACCGGCGACCTCGCATTTGAGATTGCGGTGCACGCCGCCACCGTGCTGAGCGTGGTCGTGGCCTTCTGGAGCGACATCGTGGCCCTGTTCAAGGGACTTTTCAAGTTCAAATACAACGCCGAGACCCGCTACATACTGATGATATGCCTCTCGATGATTCCGATTTTCATAGTCGGAGTCTTCTTCAAGGATCAGGTGGAGGCCATCTTCGGAGGCGGCCTCACCGTGATAGGGTGCGCCCTGCTGGTCACCGCGCTTCTGCTGACCCTGAGCCAGACCATCAAGCCCAAGCAGAAGGACCTCGGCTACGGCAGCGCTCTGATAATGGGCCTTGCGCAGGCGGTTGCGGTGATTCCGGGCCTCTCGCGCAGCGGCACCACCATCGCCACCGGGCTTCTGTGCGGCGTCAAGCGCGACCAGGTGACCCGCTTCTCTTTTCTGATGGTGCTGGTGCCCATCCTGGGCGAGGCGTTCCTGAGCCTTGTCGGGGGTGACTTTGCCGAGAGCAGCGTCGGCGCCGTGCCTCTGCTGCTGGGCTTCGTCACGGCGTTTGCCAGCGGCCTTCTGGCCTGCAAAATGATGATCGCGATGGTCAAGAAGGCCTCCCTGGGCTGGTTCGCGGCCTACTGCGCGATTGTCGGCATCCTCTGCATCGTGCTTTAATGGAGCGGACACGATATATCTTCACATCCGACGTGCACCTCGGGGCCGAGACCGGCGCCGGCAGCGAGAGCGATTTTGTGCAGTTTCTGCAGAATCTCCCCGCCGACACCGCCGCGCTGTACCTGCTGGGGGACATCTTTGACTTCTGGTTTGAGAAACGGGGGCACAAGACGGGCTTCGACGGCGCCGTAGAGGCCATCCGGCAGACGGTCGCGCGGGGCGTGGAGGTATATTTCCTGCAGGGCAACCACGACTGGTGGACCTTCGGCGGCCTGGAAAAAGCCACCGGACTCAAGGTGCTCCGCCCGCAGCCGGTGTTCCTGACCATTGCCGGCAGGCGCTTCTGCCTGGCGCACGGCGACGGCCTGGGCAAAATCGGCTTCAAGGAGCGCGCCATCCAGAAATTCCTCAAGGGGAGGGTGTCGATAGCCCTTGCCCGGGCCCTGGTGCCCGCATCGTGGCTCTACGCCTTCGCCAGAGTGTGGTCGCGCTCCAGCCGCCACAAAGGCAGCGTCAATCCATACGTTTTCTCTCAGGAGAGTCCGCTCTACCGCTTCGCCTGCGCTTGCGAGGCCACCCGGCCGGTGGACTTTTTCATATTCGGACACATACACCGCGACATCGAGATGGACACCCCCTCCGGAGCCAAGCTTTACCTGCTTGACGAATGGTCACAGGGGCCCTCCTGGCTCGAATTCGACGGAAATACCATAACCAGGCGCTCCAGCCGCACCGCAGCGGAGCCACAAGACACAACGACTACGGAAACACACCACGAACAGGGCCACGACAGCGTGGCCGGCCATCACGACCAGAAAAATCTCAAGGCGGGCATTTCCGCCCCTATGTACACCCTGCGGGGTGCCGGCGGCGCCGGCATCGGCGATCTGGGCAACCTCAAGACCCTGGCCTCCCTTGCGGAGGCGCTCTCGCTGGGCAGAATAGTGGTCACCGACCTGATCGACCGCTCCATAAACCTGCCCGCGCAGGAGCCGCTGCTTGTCGGGGGCGACCTTTCGCTCCCCATCAACCCGGTCTATATGGACCTGCAGACCCTCGGGCATCTGATGAACCGCCCCAAGGAGGCCTCATACAGGGAGGCGGCCGCGGCGCTGGACTCCCAGAGCGAGATCGACTATGTAAAAGTGCACAACATCAAGATGCACCTGCTGCACGAGAAATTCCTGCAGGACGGCGCGGAAGTGCTGGGCACCGACGCCTACTACGCCTTCTGGCGCCGCAACAAGCAGTGGCTGGAGCGCTACTCCACCTACTGCACCCTGCGCCACAAATACGGCACCGGCAACAACCGCTACTGGTCGGAGCCCGACTACACCTCCCTGCTGGGCGACGAGCACTTCATCAACGAATATTCAGAAGACCTGCGCTTCCACTGCTATGTGCAGTTTCTGCTGCACAGCCAGCTGCGCGACGCATTTGACTTTGCAGCCGGGAAGGGCGTGGCACTGGAGATAGCGCCCGCCGGCGTCGCCACCGCCGAGCCTCTCTCTCTGCGCTGGCAGAATCTCTCAAGCGAAGAGCGCCGCAAATACTACAACGGCACCCTCGGCATCGAGGGGGAGCCCCCCGCAGAGCTGGAAAGCTGGATTGCGGAGGCGATTGTGGCAAAAGAGTTGCAGCAAAATCCCGGCGCGGTCCTGCCCCTGGCGGACTGGACCGGCGTCACCGCCCTCTCGTGCTACAGCTCGCACCCCCGCCCGGTGGCCGGTTCTGTAGGCAGCGACCTCAGGATGGACATCTCCCTGGAGGACCTGCTGCAGCACAAGGCGCTGCTCGATTGCATAAGACATATAACCAAATAAACATTCACTCCTATGAAACCTACACTTTTGATTCTTGCGGCCGGCATGGGATCCCGTTACGGCAGCCTCAAGCAGATGGACGGTCTGGGCCCCAACGGCGAAGCCATCATCGACTACTCCATTTATGACGCAATCCGCGCCGGGTTCGGAAAAATCGTGTTTGTGATACGCCACTCCTTTGCCGAGCCCTTCAAAGAGCACTTCCAGGCAAAGAAATTCGGCGGCGACGTTGAGTTCGAGTTCGTATACCAGGAGCTGGACTATCTGCCCGAAGGGTACACGGTGCCCGAAGGGCGCGAAAAGCCCTGGGGCACAAACCACGCCGTGATGATGGCCAAGGATGTGATTCACGAGCCCTTTGCAGTGATCAACGCCGACGACTTCTACGGCAAGGAGAGCTACCAGACAATGGCCGACTACCTGCGCTCCATCGAGGGCACCAGCGGCAAATACTCTATGATAGGCTACCGCCTGCAGAACACCCTCTCCGACTTCGGCAGCGTGTCGCGCGGCGTGTGCGAGAAGGATGCCGACAGCCTGCTGACCACCATCACAGAGCGCACCGCCATCTCCCGCAAGGGTGACAAGGTGGTCTACACCGAGAACGGCAGCGACGTGGAGCTGAACCCCGCCGCCCCCGTGTCGATGAACTTCTGGGGCTTCACCCCCGAATACTTCGGCTACAGCGAGGAGATCTTCAAGGAGTTCCTGGACGAGGCCAAGGTCTCCGGCAACCTCAAGGCGGAATTCTTCATCCCCTACATCGTGGACAAGCTCATCGCCCGCGGCAAGGCCACCGTAAAGGTGCTTGACTGCGACGCCAAGTGGTTCGGCGTGACCTACAAGGAGGACCGCCCCTTCACCGTGGAGAAGATCAACGCCCTCATCGCGGCCGGGGTCTATCCCGCCAAGATCAGGGAGTTCTAAATCCCGGGGCACAAAAAAAGAACCCCGCGGCCGAATGGCTGCGGGGTTCTTTTTTACATCGGCAACCGCCGGTTATTTGGCGTTGACGTTATCCTCGATGTATTTGATTGCGTCACCGACAGTGGAGATTTTCTCTGCGATATTGTCGGGAATCGAGAGGCCGAACTGGTTCTCGAATTCCATAATGAGTTCAACTGTGTCGAGCGAGTCTGCACCGAGATCGTTGGTGAGGCTTGCCTCGGGACGAACTTCACTCTCGTCTACACCAAGTTTGTCAACAATGATGGCGATTACTTTTGAAGCGATGTCTTCCATATTAATCTGTTTAATTAGTTATATGTTTCTTTCTTTTTTTGAGCCAAAAGGTGCGCAAAGTTAATTTATTTTTTCGGATTAGCAAATCGGGAGGTTTTGCTACCTTTGCTGCCGACACAGCTTCCCGATATGAAAAACATTGTGATATTCGCCTCCGGCAGCGGTACGAATGCCGAGAATCTGATTAAATATTTTGCAGGGTCGCAGGATTTCAAGATTGCGGCGGTCTTCTGCAACAAGCCCGACGCGATGGTGCTGCAGCGCGCCGAGCGCCTGGGCGTTCCCGCCGAGGTCTTCTGCAAGGCCGACCTCGAAGGGGGTCGCGTAGCCTCCCTGCTGCGGCAGTACGATGCCTGGGCGCTGATTCTGGCCGGATTCCTGATGATGGTCCCCTCCGACATAGTGAACGCCTACCCTGGGCGCATCATCAACATCCACCCCGCCCTGCTGCCCGCCTATGGCGGCAAGGGGATGCACGGGATGCACGTGCACGAGGCGGTCGTGGCGGCCAAGGAGCGCGAGACCGGCATCACCATCCATCTTGTGGACGAGCAGTACGACCACGGCAAGACTCTGTTCCAGGCCCGCTGCGAGGTGCTCCCGTGCGACACGGCCAAGGATGTGGCGGCCAAGATACATCTGCTGGAGCAGGCGCACTTCCCCGAGGTCGTGGATGACTATCTGAGCAATCTTATAGGCAAATAGCGGTAATTTTACTACATTTGCCCTCCGCATTCGCCTTGGTGGTGGAATGGTAGACACGAGGGACTTAAAATCCCTTGGCCCGGAAGGGCCGTGCGGGTTCGATTCCCGCCCGAGGTACTAAAAAGGACAGGCTTTCGCCTGTCCTTTTTAGCACCTTGGCTATTATCAAGGGGGTTCCACCCCCTGTTACCCCCCGCTTCCGCGGCAGACAAGCAGCTTTCGCCTGTCCTTTTTAGCACCTATATTCCATTTATTTCACGGAGAAGGCGAAGATGCAGTGGCTGCGGTAGGTCTCGCCGGGGCGCAGCGTTGCGGAGGGCCACTCGGGCTTGTTGGGAGTGTCGGGATAGTGCTGGGTCTCCAGGCAGATGGCGTGGCGCCAGTTGTAAACCACACCCCCCTTGCCGGTCACGCTGCCGTCCAGGAAGTTGCCGGCATAAATCTGAATGCCGGGCTCGTCGGTGTAGACCTTGAGGTCGATGCCGCTCTGGGGGCAGTAGAGCTCTGCCGCAACCACGGCGTCGCTGCCGCCGGTGGCCAGAACCCAGTTGTGGTCATACCCCTTGCCGTTGGCAATCTGCTCGTTGTCGGCATCGATGTCCTCGCTCACCGCCCGTGCAGTGGTGAAATCGAACGGAGTGCCCGCCACGGGGAGAATCTCGCCGGTGGTCATAAATGTGGAATCCACAGGGGTGTATTCGTTTGCATTGACATAGAGCACATCGTTAACCACGCTGTAGTTCGCGGGGTCGCCCGCAAGATTGAAGTAGGAGTGGTTGGTCATATTTATCACGGTGGTCTTGTCGGTGGTGGCCTCGTAGCGGATGTCTATGGCATTCTCTTCGGTGAGGGTGAAGGTCACATACGCCTTGACGCAGCCGGGGAAGTTGCTGTCGCCGTCGGGCGATGTGCAGAGCATCTTTACGTGGCCGGAGTCCGACTCCACTACCTCATACACCTTGTACTGCCAGCCGTCGGGGCCGCCGTGCAGGCAGTGGCCGTAATTGTTCTGCGGCAGCTGGATAGTGTCGCCGTCAAGCACTATGCGCCCCTGGTTGATGCGGTTTGCATAGCGGCCGATGGAGGCGCCGAAGTCGGTGGCGTTGTTCTCCGGATAGTAGTCGCTGATTTTGTCAAAGCCCAGCACCACGTCTTTCATCTCCCCGTTCTTGTCGGGAACCATTATGGAGACGATGCGTCCGCCGAAGTTGGTGACGCACACCTCCATCCCGGAGGCGTTGGTGAGGGTGTAGAGAGCAACCGGGGCGCCGTCGCGAGTGTCGCTGAAGTCGGCGGGATTGAGTCCGGAAGCGGTGAGAGCCTCCTCGTGGGGAGCGCAGGCCGCCGCTGCGGCGATGAGCGCAGAGGCGAGAATTACTGACCTGAATTTTTTCATTTCGAGTATTTATTAAATATGGTATCCAATATTCTAACAAATATAATAATAAAAAGTTACGGATGTTCTCAATAAAAGTGTTGTTTTTACACTTTTGATTATTTAATTTTGTTTTATGACCATGACCAACTACTACGCACAGCATCCAAAGTTCTACGTTGCAGTGGACTGCATAATCTTCGGCCTGGAGGCCGGAGAGCTGAGCCTGCTGCTGCTCAAGCGCAATTTCGAGCCCGCGAAGGGGCAGTGGTCCCTGATGGGGGGCTTCGTGCAGGAGGGGGAGAGCCTCGACGGGGCCGCCTCCCGCGTGCTGCGCGAGCTCACCGGGCTGGACGACCTCTATATGCAGCAGGTCAAGAGTTACGGCGACATCGGGCGCGACCCCGGCGAGCGTGTAATCTCCACCGCCTATTTCGCGCTGGTGGACATCAACCGCTACGACCACGGCCTGGTGGAGGCCCACAACGCCCACTGGATCAAGATGAGCGCCCTCCCGCAGCTGATTTTCGACCACCCGCAGATGGTGGAGGACGCGCTGCGATTCATGCGCTATCAGGCGTCGGTGAAGCCGGTCGGGCTCAACCTGCTGCCGGAAGAGTTCACCCTCTCGCAGCTGCAGGTGCTCTACGAGGCCATTCTGGGGGAGAGCCTGGACAAGCGCAACTTCCGCAAGAGGATAGCGGCGATGGACTACATAGAGAAGACGGGGGGCACCGACAAGTCAATGTCCCGCAAGGGGGCGGCCCTCTACCGCTTCAACGGCAGCAAGTACAGCGAAAGCGACAAATTCAAGATATAATTCCATATAAACCATATTAAAACCTAAACAAATGTCCAAGTTTCAAATTCTTGCGGCGACTGCGGACCTCAACCGCATTTCGCTGGCATCCTGGGACTGGATCATCATCGGAATCTTTTTCCTGGCGATGGTCTGGATTGTCCTGGATGTGCTGAAGAAAAAGAAAGAGACCTCCGGTGACTACTTCCTGGACGGCCGCAGCGCCACCTGGATTGCCATCGGCGCCTCCATTTTCGCCTCCAACATCGGCAGCGAGCACCTCATCGGCCTGGCCGGCACAGGTGCCTCCGCAGGTATGGCCCAGGCCCACTGGGAAATCCAGGGCTGGCTCATCCTGATTCTCGGCTGGGTGTTCGTGCCTCTCTACGAGCGCAGCATGGTGTACACAATGCCCGAGTTCCTTGAAAAACGCTACAACAAGCAGAGCCGCGGCATCCTGACCTGGCTCTCGCTGGCAAGTTATGTGCTCACCAAGGTGTCAGTCACCGTGCTGGCCGGCGGCCTCGCCCTCAACACCCTGCTGGGCATCAACTTCTGGGTTGCAGCCATCGCGCTGGTGCTCATCACCGCCATCTACACCGTAATCGGCGGTATGGAGTCGATTCTCAAGACCTCCGTGCTGCAGACCCCCATCCTGCTGCTGGGCTCGCTGGTGATCCTCTGGATCGGCCTCAAGGAGCTGGGCGGCTGGAACCAGATGATGGAAATCTGCGGGGCGCAGACGGTGAACGAATACGGCGACTCGATGACCTCGCTGATGCGCAACGCGCACGACCCCCAGTTCCCCTGGTACGGCGCCCTCTTCGGCAGCGCCATCATCGGCTTCTGGTACTGGTGCACCGACCAGTTCATAGTGCAGCGCGTCCTCTCCGGCAAAAACCAGACTGAGGCCCGCCGCGGCACCATCTTCGGCGCTTATCTGAAGCTCCTGCCGGTGTTCCTGTTCCTCATCCCCGGAATGATTGCGTTCGCCCTCACCAAGACCCCCGACTCCGAGGTGGGCCGCACCCTGGCCGCAGCTCTCGGCACCAATCCCGACGGCACGGTGGCCAACCCCGACATCGCCTTCCCGATGCTGGTGAACACCCTGCTGCCCGTCGGCCTCAAGGGAGTGGTGATCTGCGGTATCCTGGCAGCCCTGATGAGCTCGCTGGCATCGCTGTTCAACTCCTCGGCAATGCTGTTCACGATGGACATCTACAAACCCAAGCACCCCGAGACCAGCGAGAAGCGCCTTGTGGTCATCGGCCGCATCGCCACCGTCGTGGTGGTTGTGCTGGGCGTGCTCTGGATATTCGTGATACAGAGTATGGGCACCAGCCTGTACAACTACATACAGAGCGTGCAGAGCCTGCTGGCTCCCGCCATCGCAGCCGTGTTCCTGATGGGCGTCAGCTGGAAGCGGACCTCCCCCAAGGCCGGTATGTGGACCCTCATCGTGGGTCTGGTGATAGGCTTCACCCGCCTCATAACGATGATCATCAACCCCGAGGGGCACAACTGGTTCACCTATCTCTTCAACGAGATGAACGTGTACGCATTCTGCGTGTGGATGTTCCTCTTCTGCATCGTATTCTCCATTGTGGTGACATTGCTCTCCAAGGGTCCCCGCGAAGATCAGGTGCGCGGCATCTGCTTCGGCACCGCCACCGCAGAGCAGAAGGCCGTGACCCGCGCCTCCTGGAATGCGTGGGATGTGATCCACACCGTGATAATTATGGGTCTCACAGTGGCATTCTATATTTACTTCTGGTAGTATGTTGGAAGAACTCAAAAAGAGCGTCTGCAAGGCCAACCTGGATCTGGTGGCCCACGGACTGGTCATATTCACCTGGGGCAACGTGTCGGCCATCGACCGCAGCAGCGGCCTGGTGGTGATAAAGCCCAGCGGCGTGTCGTATGACAATATGAAGCCGGAAGATATGGTGGTAGTGGACCTCGACGGCAATGTGGTGGAGGGGCATTACAAACCCTCCTCCGACACCCCCACCCACGTGGTGCTCTACAAGGCCTTCCCCGAAATCGGCGGCGTGGTGCACACCCACTCCACCTACGCCACCGCCTGGGCTCAGGCGGGGCGGGACATCCCCAACATCGGCACCACCCACGCCGACTATTTCCACGACGACATCCCCTGCACCGCCGATATGACTGCGGAGGAGGTCCGCGGAGCCTACGAGCTGGAGACCGGCAATGTGATAGTGCGCCGGTTCAAGGACCTCAACCCAGTGCACACCCCCGGCGTGCTGGTCAAGAACCACGGCCCCTTCTCCTGGGGCAAGGACTGCTTTGAGGCGGTGCACAACGCTGTGGTGATGGAGCAGGTGGCCAAGATGGCCTTTGTGGCGCTGAGCGTCAACCCGCACCTGACGATGAACCCCCTGCTCATAGAGAAGCATTTTTCACGCAAACACGGCCCCAAGGCCTATTATGGACAAAATTAAAAAAGCACAATTATGATAAAGGCATTTGAAAATTACGAACTCTGGTTTGTGACAGGCGCACAGCTGCTCTACGGCGGCGACGCTGTGATACAGGTGGACGGACACTCCAAAGAGATGGTGGCCGGTCTCAACGAATCGGGCAACATCCCGGTCAAAATCGTGTACAAGGGGACTGCAAACTCCAGCAAAGAGGTGGAGGATGTGATGAAGGCGGCCAACAACGACCCCCGCTGCGCCGGCATCATCACCTGGATGCACACCTTCTCCCCCGCCAAGATGTGGATAAAGGGGCTGCAGGCTCTCGAGAAGCCGCTGCTGCACTTCCACACCCAGTACAACGCCGAGATTCCCTGGGACACAATGGATATGGACTTCATGAACCTGAACCAGAGCGCCCACGGCGACATCGAGTTCGGCCACATCTGCACCCGTATGAGAGTGCCCCGCAAGGTGGTTGTGGGCTATTGGAAGAGCGCCGAGGCGCAGAGGAAGATTGCAGTGTGGGCCCGCGTGGCCGTCTCTGCCGCCGATGCAAGGCAGGTGCGCTGCCTTATGTTCGGTATGAATATGAACAATGTGGCGGTGACCGACGGCGACCGCGTGGAGTTTGAGCAGAGGCTCGGCTACCACGTGGACTACTACCCCGTATCGTCGCTGGTAGACCATCTGAACAAAGTTACCGACGCCGAGGCCGAGGCCCTGGTGGAGGAGTACAAGAAGCTCTACACAATCAAGATAGACGAGACTGGCGAGAAAGTATACTGGGAGAAGGTGTTCAACGCCGCCAAGGCAGAAATCGCCCTCCGCAGGGTACTTGAGGAGGAGGGGGCGACAGCCTTCACCACCAACTTCGACGACTTGGGCGACACCGACGTGGATGCGCCCGACTTCCGCGGATTCGACCAGATTCCCGGCCTGGCATCGCAGCGCCTGATGCAGGAGGGCTACGGCTTCGGCGCCGAGGGCGACTGGAAGACCGCCTGCCTCTACCGCACCCTGTGGGTGATGAGCCAGGGACTGCCCCGCGGCTGCTCTTTCCTGGAGGACTACACCCTCAACTTTGCGGGCGACGGCAGCTCCTGCCTGCAGAGCCATATGCTGGAGGTCTGCCCTATGATTGCCAGCGACCGTCCCAAGCTGGAGGTTCACTTCCTGGGCATCGGCATCCGCAAGCAGCCCACCGCCCGTCTGGTGTTCACCTCCAAGACCGGCCGCGGCATCAAGGCCACCGTGGTGGACCTGGGCAACCGCTTCCGCCTGATTGCGCAGGATGTGGAGTGCATCGAGCCCAAGCCGATGCCCAAACTGCCCGTTGCATCCGCCCTCTGGGTTCCCCAGCCCACATTCGAGGTCGGCGCAGGGGCGTGGATTCTGGCAGGCGGCACACACCACTCCGCATTCAGCTATGACATCACCGCCGAATACTGGGACGACTTTGCAGAAATCACCGGCATCGAGTTCGTGCACATCGGCAAGGAGACCACCACAGAGGAGTTCAAGAAGGAGCTCCGCATGAACGAGGTTTACTATATGTTGAACAAAGCACTCAAATAATATGGACGCAAGAAGCACCATACTCTCCGGGAAGGCGATCCTGGGCATCGAGCTGGGCAGCACCCGCATCAAGGCGGTCCTGATAGACGAGGGGCACAACCCCATCGCGCAGGGGAGCCACGAGTGGGAGAACCAGCTGCAGGACGGCCTCTGGACCTACTCCCTGGAGGCGATCTGGGACGGCCTGCGCAAATGCTACGCCGCCCTCAGAGAGGATGTCAAGATACACTACAATGCCGAGATAGAGCGCCTGGCGGCCATCGGCATCAGCGCAATGATGCACGGCTATATGGCGTTTGACAGCGCAGAACGGCTGCTGGTGCCCTTCCGCACCTGGCGCAACACCAACACCGGCCCTGCAGCCAAGGCGCTCTCGGAGCTGTTCAACTTCAATATGCCGCTGCGCTGGAGCCTCTCGCACCTGTATCAGTGCGTGCTGGACGGCGAGCCGCACGTGAAGGATGTCAACTTCCTCACCACCCTGGCGGGCTACATCCACTGGAAGCTCACCGGGCAGAAGGTGCTGGGCATTGGCGACGCCTCCGGAATGATGCCGATAGATGTGGCCTCCGGCGACTTTGACCAGGCCCGCGTGGACGCCTTCGACCGCCTCGTGGCGGGCAAGGGTTACCCCTGGAAGCTGCGGGAGATCCTGCCCGCAGTGCTCCGCGCCGGCTCCTACGCCGGGGTGCTGACAGAGGAGGGGGCGCAGCATCTGGACCCTTCGGGCCATCTGATGCCGGGCGTGCCCTTCTGCCCTCCCGAGGGAGATGCCGGCACCGGTATGGCGGCCACCAACGCGGTGAAGCCCCGCACCGGCAACGTGTCGGCCGGCACATCGTCGTTCTCGATGATTGTGCTGGAGAAGGATCTCAAAAAGCCTCACGAGGTAATCGATATTGTCACGACCCCCGACGGCGCGCCGGTGGCGATGGTGCACTGCAACAACTGCACTAGCGACATCAACGCCTGGGTGGGCCTGTTCAAGGAGTACCAGCAGCTGCTGGGGATTCCCGTGGATATGGACGTCCTGTTCGGCAAGCTGTTCGGCGCCGCCCTTGAGGGGGATGCCGACTGCGGCGGACTGGTGTCGTTCAACTACTTTGCGGGAGAGCCCGTCACCGGCCTGGAGCAGGGGCGTCCCCTGTTCGTGCGCAGCGCGTCGGACAAGTTCAACCTGGCCAACTTCATGCGCGCGCATCTCTACTCCGCGGTAGGGGTGCTCAAGGTGGGCAACGACATCCTCTTCAAGGAGGAGAAGGTGGCTGTGGACCGCATCACCGGCCACGGCGGCTTGTTCAAGACCCCCGGCGTGGGGCAGAGAATCCTGGCTGCGGCCCTCTCGTCGCCCATCTCCGTGATGGAGACTGCCGGAGAAGGGGGCGCGTGGGGCATAGCCCTGCTGGCGTCGTTCCTGGTGAACAATCCCGACCGGCTGTCGCTGGCGGACTTTCTGGAGAAGGTGGTGTTCGGCGGCAATACCGGGGTGGAAATCGCCCCGACCGCAGAGGAAATCGCCGGCTTCAACGCCTGGATAGAGAACTGCAACGCGTGCCTCGCGATAGAGCGCGCCGCTGTGAAGCATAAGAAATAACAGCACACACGGGGAGACATAAGCGTCTCCATATAACAGCAGGAGGCCCCAATC
>CAZIUO010000019.1:0-25174 GCA_964542575.1 uncultured Muribaculaceae bacterium | reverse complement strand
ACCCCAACCCTAAATCCCTTCCCCAGGGAAGGGACTTGCTGCCGGCGCTTTCAGCGCCTCTAAACTCTACACTCTACACTCTAAACTAACGTAGCGGCTATGCTCAGCGAAGCGTAGTCGCCGATGGCCTCGCCCAGGGCGGCGGGCACCACCCGGCACACATCCAGCGCCCCGCCCAGCGCCTCGCGCACCATCTCGCGCGCCATCTCGGGGTAGAAGAGCTGCTCGTTGCGGGCATACACGCTACCTATTACTATAAGCTCGGGATTCAGAATGTCCACCACAATCGAAAGGCCGCGCCCCAGATAGCGGGCCGACGTGTGCACAATCTCCAGCGCCAAAGGGTCGCCCGCCTGCGCGGCCATCGCGATGTCGCGCGCGGTGACCTCGGAAATCTTCTCCGGCGGGCACCACTCGGTTTTGACGCCCCTCTGCAACGCCTCGTGCAGAAAGCTGCGCCCCAGCTGCGCCAGTCCGCCGCCGCTGGCAAACCCCTCGAAAGAGCCCTGCTTGCCATAACCCACCGGCCCGAACTCGCTCAGGCGGATGTGCCCCAGCTCGCCCGCATTGTCGTTGGTGCCGCTGTAGAGCTTGCCGTCCAGAATCAGCCCGGCCCCCAGGCCCGTGCCGAAGGTCAGGAACACCATATTGCGGCTGCCGCGCCCCGCGCCGAACTTCCACTCCGCCAGGGCGCAGGCGTTGGCGTCGTTCTGCAGCGCCGTGGGCACGCCCGTAAGCTCCTGCACCAGCTGCACTATGGGGACATTGTCCCATCCCGGCAGGTTGGGGGGCGAGAGCACCACTCCGCGGCTGCTGTCCAGCGGGCCGCCGCAGCTGATGCCGATGGCGGCGGTGTTGCCGGCAGAAAGCCCCTGCTCAATCATCATCGCCTCCACCGCCTTGAGCAGATTCACGATGGTCTCCGAGGCGCCGGTGGTGGCGAACCTGATTTTATGCGCTATGCTGATGGTGTCCCCGTCCAGGACTCCGTGGATTACGGCGCACTTGGTGCCGCCGATGTCGATACCTAATAAATTAGTAGTCATATTGCGTATGATTTAATGATGAATTTTGATATAAAATTATTGTTTTTTCTGAAAAATGGGTTTAATTTTGACAAAAACTTAATCGGTTAAGTATGGCAGACAGTAATAACAGGCCAATTTCGCTGAGACGCATAGCCAAGGAGATGAACCTCTCCGTGGCCACGGTCTCCTGGACCCTCAGCGGGCAGGGCGATGCAAAGGGCATCAGCGCCGCCACCCAGAAGCGGGTGCGCGACTTTGCCGCCGAGCACAACTACCGCCCCGATATGATTGCCCGCAGCCTCAGCCTCGGCGTCACCAAGACCATCGGCCTGCTTATTTCTTCCCTTTCCGACCCCTTCTACTCCAGCATCGCCAAGGCCGTGGCCAGCGAGGCGGAGCGCTACGGCTACAGCGTGATGATAGCCTCTTCCGAGTCCAAAGGCGACCGGGAGGCCCGTCTGATGGAGATGTTTGCCAGCTACCGCGTGGACGGGATGATAGTGACCCCGACCCTCAACGCCCGCCTGGGCGAATGCGTGGCAGCCACCGGCCGCAAAATAGTGATGGTGGACCGCCCCGCGGCAAACTTCAGCGCCCCCAGCGTGGTGGTGGACAACGAGCAGAGCGCCTACTGCCTGGTGAAGCACCTCATCAATAAAGGGATGCGCCGCATCGCCATCCTCACCACGGCCCACAACCTCACCAATATGCGCGCCCGCCACACAGGCTATCTGCGCGCCCTTGCAGAGGCCGGCATCGAGCCCGACGACAAACTGATGTGCCAGGTGCCCCCGTCGGCCAGCCGCAGCCAGATTTATGCGGAGCTGGACCGCCTGCTGCGCGAGTGCCGCGATGTGGACGGCATCTTCTTCACCAGCCACGTGCTGGTGATGCCTACCTATGTATATCTGCGCGACCGCGCCCACAACCCCGGCAGGGGCGAGAACTGGGCCTGCATCCACACCCTCCCGGAGCTGGAGGAGCTGCTGCCCGATATGAGCATCGCACGAATGCCCATAGATGAGCTCGGCACCCGTGCTATGGACACCCTGCTGGAACTTATGAATTCAGACAGCGACGCTTCCACGGCGAATGTGGTGCTCGGATGCGAAATGAAATTGAGATAACCGACTGATATGAAAAATATGACAAAATGCGATAGGGGGGGGCTTCTCCGTTCATTATCAACAAGTTGCATTAGTATCATAATGCTGGCGGCAATTATGCTGCCGGCTGTCGGCTGCAAAGAGGAGGCGCATCTGGCCGCTCCCCGTTGCGAATATCAGACATCTCCGATAAACATAGACACCCCGCAGCCCCGCTTCAGCTGGGAATACAATGCTGCGGACGATATGCAGCAGAGCTACAACCTTGAGGTGGCCCGCGACGAGGCCTTCTCGGATGTGCTCTACAGCAGCGGCGAAGTCGCTTCACAGGCGCAGATGGCCCGCTACAACGGCCCCGCGCTGGAGTCCCACTCCAAATATTACTGGCGCGTGAGCGTCAAGATGGCCGGCGGCAAGAGCCTCACAAGCGATGTGCAGAGCTTCGAGACCGCCGCAATGCCCGGCTACGAATGGGCGGGGCAGTGGATCAGCGACGGCGCCGACAAGGACTGTGCCCCCGCTCCGATGCTGCGCAAGAGCTTCAATGTCCGCGAGGGGCTGCAGCAGGCCCGCCTCTACATCAGCGCGGCCGCCTACTACAAGCTTGAGGTCAACGGCAAGGCTGTGGACTCTCTGGATCTGGCCCCCGACTATACCGACTACGCAAAGCGCAGCCTCTATAATACATACGACCTCACGGCCGACCTCGCAACAGGCGAGAACGTGCTTGCCGCGACTCTTGGCAACGGCTTCTACAACTGCATAGGAGAGGTCGCCACCTGGAAATTCGAGAGCGCTCCCTGGCGCGGCCGCGCCCGTATGATTGCCGAGCTGCATCTCTCTTATGCCGACGGCACGCGCGAAATCGTGGCCACCGACCCTTCCTGGAAGTGCGCCACCGGCCCCAGCCTGAGCAACAACATCTACACCGGCGAGATTTACGACGCCCGCCTGGAAATCCCCGGCTGGAGCGCCCCCGGCTTTGACGACAGCGCCTGGCAGAATGCCGTGGCGGTGGAGGGCGTGCAGGCTGTGCTAGCATCCCAGCAGAACCCCGGCGTGAGCACCGAGGCGGTGCTGGACGCAGTGCGGATGCGCAAATTCTCCGACACCCTCTATGTGTTTGACTTCGGCAAGAATATCTCCGGAATGAGCACCCTCACCCTGGCCGCCGCCGATGCCGGCATCAAGATTACAATGCGCCACGGCGAGCTGCTCAAGGCCGACGGCCGTCTGGAGATGGGCAACATCGCCCTCTACACCTACGAGAAGCCCGACTGCCTCTCCCAGACCGACATTTATTACACCAAAGAAGGGGCTCAGACTTTCACCCCCTCCTTCACCTATCACGGATTCCAGTATGTCGAGGTCTCTTCAAGCGCCCCTATCGATCTCACGCAGGAGAGCCTCAAGGCCCGCTTCTACCACACCGGCGTGCAGTCCGTGGGCAGTTTCTCCTGCTCCGATACCCTTGTAAATCAGATTTACGAGGCCTGCCGCCTCTCTTATCTTGACAATCTGGTGAGCATCCCCACCGACTGCCCCCACCGCGAGAAGAACGGCTGGACCGCCGACGCCAATCTGGCCATCGACCTGGCGCTGCTGGGCTGGGACGGCATCAAGTTCTACGAGAAGTGGATAGCCGATATGGCCGACGCCCAGAATGCAGAGGGCAACGTCCCCGGCATCGTGCCCACCTCAGGCTGGGGCTATGAGGACTGGATCGGCCCCGTCTGGGCCACCGCCTACTTTATGATTCCCGACGCGCTGCTGCACTATTACGGCGACAAGACCGCGGTGGAGAGCATATTCGACACCTGCGACCGCTATCTGGACTATCTCTCCCGCCGCCTCGACGCCGACGGCACAGTGACCTACGGCATCGGCGACTGGGTTTATTACAACACCGCAACCCCCACCGACTACAGCACTTCGCTCTTCTACTACTGGCAGAATGTGCTGATGACCCGCTTTGCCGCCCTCATCGGCCGCGACGGCTCCAAATATGCCGGGAAGGCTGAATTCCTCAAGGACCTCATCAACCGCAAGCACTTCGATGCCGAAAAATGCCTCTACGGCAACGGCTCGCAGGCAGGGCAGGGGATGGCGCTGATGTTTGACATCGTCCCCGCCGAATATAAAGACAAGGTCGTCTCCAACCTCAATCAGATGATTGTGGACAACGGCTATTTCCTGGACTTCGGCAGCGTGGGCAGCAAGTTTGTCCCCCGCGTGCTGGCCGACAACGGCTATGCAGAAACCGTGTTCAAGATGATGACCAAGCGCGAGGTTCCCTCCTGGGGCGCCTGGGTGGCGCAGGGCCGCACCACTCTGGGCGAGACCTGGGGCTTTGACGCTGAGAAATTCCGCGACGGCTCGCAGAACCACGTGTTCCTGGGCGACATCGCCGCCTGGATGGTGAAATATCTGGCGGGAATCCGCTACGAGATGACTCCCGACGGAGCCTGCAGCCTCACCTTCGAGCCCTGCATCGTGGATGAGCTGGATTGGGCCGGGGCTGAGTACAAGTCGGTGCGCGGTCTCATCCGCAGCCGCTGGGAGCGCCGCGGCGGCGAGGTCGTCCTCACCATAGAAGTGCCGGCAAATGTCCGGGCCAAAGTGATCTTCGGCGGCAGCGAGACTGAGGTCGGAGGCGGATTACACGAATTCACCGCGAAGGTGTAATTCGTTTGCCCAAATGCTTAACCGCTTAAGTTAATAGAAACAAATAACAAAACCAAATAAAAAGCCTATGAAAAAACTTTCTTATCTGATTTGCTTTTTATTTCTCGCTCTTTTTGCAGCTGGTAGCTTAACCGTTTCAGCTGCGGAGCCACAGCACCGGATCACCGCCAAGGGTGTGGTTCTGGACGCAGACAACCTCCCTGTTGTCGGCGCCTATGTGGTAGAGAAAGGCAATGACCGCAACGGTACCGTCACCGACGCTGACGGCCGTTTCTCCATCATCGTGGCGGAGCACGCGACTCTGTCAGTCTCCTGCATCGGCTTTGTGACCCAGCAGGTCAAGGCGGCCGCTGATATGCAGGTCATCCTCAATACCGACAAGGAATTCCTGGACGAGGCTGTGGTGGTCGGATACGGCACACAGCGCGTTGCGACCCTCACCGGTAGCGTGGCGCAGATCAACTCCAAGAAGATCACCGTGGCTCCCGTGGTCAACACCACCCACGTGCTTGCCGGCCAGCTCCCCGGCCTGGTGTCCAAGCAGACATCCGGTCTCCCCGGCCAGGACAACGCCAGCCTCAACATCCGCGGCTTCGGCTCTCCCCTGGTAATCGTGGACGGCATCGAAGGTGACATCAACAGCATCGACGCAGGTCAGATAGAGTCCATATCCATCCTGAAGGACGGCAGCGGCTCCATCTACGGTGCACGTGCCGGCAACGGTGTCATCCTGGTCACCACCAAGAAGGGTACCAACCACAAGGCCACCGTCACCGTCAACTCTTCTGTGACAATGCAGAGCAACATCGTGACCACTCTCCCCGCCACCTCGGCGCAGAGGGCACAGTATCAGAACGACGTGTTCATCAACAAGGGCGGCAAGGCCAGCCGCGCCCCCTACACCGCAGAGGAAATCGCCCTCTATGAGGACGGCACCAACCCTCTCTACCTGAACTCCGACTGGTATCACGAGGTCATCCGCAAGTATGCTCCCCAGCAGAACCACAACGTCTCGGTGAGCGGCGGCAACGACCGCACCAAATACTACGGCTACTTCGGCTACAACCGCCAGGAACTGCAGTTCACACCCAACAGCGGCTACTACGACCGCTTCAACTTCCAGGCAAACTTCAGCACCAAGGTCACTGACTTTTTGAATGTCGGAATGAACATGCAGTACACCAAGGACTGCAAGAACTACCCTTCCGGCGGTGACCTCTATCAGGACGGCACCAACTTCTGGGGCGGCATCATCTACTCCGCTGACCCCCGCTACCCGCTGCATCTGCCCGACGACCGCTACCTCTCCTATGCCAATATGCAGAACGGCTCCCCGATCTGGGCTGTGAACCGCAGCAACAGCGGTTACTACCGCACCAACGGCAACGGCTTCAAGGTGAGCGGATTCGCAGAGTATGACATCCCCTATGTGACCGGTCTCAAGGCCAAGGCCAACATAATGTACAACTACGGCACAGGCTACTTCAAGCGTATGCACAAGAGAGGCCAGTTCTACACCTACAACGAGGGCACAGGCACTTATGCCGACGCCGGCGGCAGTGTGGAGCCCAGCAGCCTCGGTATGAGCAACTCCGTGGGCAGCAACATCGTGCAGCAGTACTCCCTCAATTACGAGAACGACTTCGGTGACCACCACGTATCCGCAATGGCGATGTATGAGGCCACTCTGAGCAACAACGAGTATTTCTGGACACAGCGCCAGGAGTTCAAGAGCACCATCATCGAGGAGCTCTTCGCAGGTGACGAATCCACCTCCAAGAACACCTCCGCCAGCAGCAACTACGGCCGCAACTCCTATATCGGCCGTCTCAACTACAGTTATGCAGACAAATATATGTTTGAGGCCACTGTCCGCGCCGATGCTTCTTCCCGCTTCGCAGAAGGGTACAGATGGGGCTGGTTCCCCAGCATCAGCGCCGGCTGGAACATCGCCAGGGAGGACTTTATGCAGAATGCGGGCTTCCTGGATATGCTCAAGCTGCGTGCCAGCATGGGTACTTCCGGTTACGACTCGGTGGCCGACTTCAACTACCTCACCGGCTACGGATATGACCTGACCTACACATTCGGCGAGTCTCTCTACAACGGCCTCATCTCCACAGGCCTTGCAAACAAGCTCCTGACCTGGGAGACAATGCGCATCTACAACTTCGGTCTGGACTTCTCCCTCTTCAGCCGCAAGCTCTACGGAGAGGCCGACGTCTTCCAGCGTGACCGCACCGGCATCCCCGGCTACCGTTCGCAGTCCCTGCCCACGACATTCGGCGCATCCCTGCCTCAGGAGAACCTCAACGCAACCCGTTCCCGCGGTTTCGAGGTCAAGATAGGCACCAGCGGCAGCGCGGGCGAATTCACCTATGACATCAGCGCCAACGTCTCCTACAACCGCACCCGCTGGATCAAATACGACCAGGCGGAGGAGACCGATCCGGACCGCATCAGACTCTATGTCGCAGAAGGCAACTACACCGACCGTCAGCTCGGTTATGTGACCGACGGCCTCTTTGCCAGCAACGAGGAAGTTGCCGCTTGGCCGCTGAGCTTCGACGACCTGAACAACGACAACTCCACCATCAAGGCGGGCGATATCAAGTTCGTGGACACCAACAACGACGGCGTCATCAACTGGCGCGACCAGCAGGTAATCGGCAAGGGCAGCGTCCCCCACTGGATGGGCGGTCTCAACATCAACCTGGGCTGGAAGGGATTTGACATCCAGGCTCTGTTCCAGGGCGCGTGGGGCTACACCGTGGGTCTCTCCTACGACGTGAACACCCAGACCTACTGCAACCTCTACTTCGACCAGGTGCACAACGCAGATGCAAATGCGCTCGTGGCACGTCCTGCAGGTGCCCAGACCAACTGGTGGACCACCGACTTCTACTACCGCGACTGCGCATACGTCCGCCTCAAGAACTTCGCAGTGGGCTACACTCTCCCCGAGCGCCTCACCAAGAAGGTGGGCATCGAGCGGTTCAGAATCTATGCCGGCGGCATGAACCTCTTTACCCTGAGCACAATCAGCAAGTACGGAGTCGACCCCGAGTCCACCGGCACAGCCGGCTACTCCTATCCTCAGCAGTACACTATGAGCATCGGTTGCAACATCACATTATAATTCAGACGACACTATATGAAAAAGATATTTAATGCAATTTGCCTGACAGCGCTGCTTGCGACTGTCTCTTGCTCGGAATACTTGGATCAGTCTCCGACAGACCGGTATACCGACGATCAGGTATGGCAGGATGACTTCCTCATAGAGAGTCATCTGGCAGAACTCTACGCCCTCAGCGTCTTTATGGTAAACGACGCCCTGGCCACCTACGGCACCTCCCCCGGCAACATCGACTACAACCAGGGCTCCGGCTGGAGCACCAACCTCGGCGTCTCCGCGCAGGGCGAAGGCCCCGTGCACTCCACCACGATTGCCGATGAAGGCAAGTACAGCGAGCGCGGCGCGCAGACCAACTACCACGGAATGAAACTCTACGGCGTGCAGCGCAACAGCAGCTATATGCGCTGGTGGAGCAACGGCTACTATCTCAACCGCCAGCTCAACCACTTTATCGAGAGTATGGAGACCTCCACTCTCGCCACCAAGGAGCTCCGCACTGCGGAGGCCCGCTTCCTGAGAGCGTTCAACTACTTTGCAATGGTAAAGCGCTACGGCGGTGTCCCCCTGATCACCAAGGAGACCCAGCTGGATGCAGATGAGTCCGAGATTTATCCCGCCCGCAACACCGAGAAGGAGTGCTGGGACTTCATAATCAACGAGTGCCTGGAGATTGCAGAGGTGCTTGAACCGAATCCCGAGAGCGCCCGCGCCAGCAAATGGGCGGCTCTGGCACTTGCCGGCCGCGCAGCCCTCTATGCAGGCAGCATCGCCCAGTGGGGCACTGTCCAGCTCGACGGCCTGGTAGGCATCGACGCCGACCCCAAGGATTACTACGAGACCGCCATCAAGGCTTGCGAGGAGATTATGACCAAGAGCGGCCACGGCCTCTACAAGGGCAGTATGAGCAAGGGCTATGTTGCCAACCTCGAGGATGTGTTCCTGCAGAAGAACAACACCGAGGTGCTGCTCTGCAAGCATCATCAGGGCCAGGCCGAGACTGTGAACCTCTGGAGCTGGGATATGTGCGTCGCCCCCAAGCCCAATGCATGGAGCGTGGCGCAGTATGTGCACCCCTACTATGACTTCGTGGAGAACTTCGACTTCATCGACGGCCGTTCCGGCGTCATCGACCACGAGACCCTTTCTTCCCGCTCTTGGACAATGGACGAACTCTGGGGCGACCGCGACCCCCGCATCCGCGCTTGGATGTGGACCAACGGCTATAAGTGGAACGGCGCATCGGGCTTCCCCTTTGCTGACGGCACTGTGAGCATGTACCGCGGCATCCGCCTTCCCGACGGCACCGACTTCTACAACATCACCGACAAGAACTATGTTGACGGCGATCTGACAGTGCAGTGCTACGGCGACCAGATGTCCGAGATGGCTGCCGCCAGCCTCTACACCACCGGCTTCGGCATTGCAAAGAACCTCGACCCCAACGCCGACGTTATGACCTGGTTTGTGCACTCCACCACCGACTATGTTATTTTCCGCTACGCAGAGGTGCTGCTCAACTATGCAGAGGCCTGCTTTGAGGTGGGCCGCACCGGCGACGCCCTCAACGCAGTGAACCAGATCCGCTCCCGCGCAGGCGTGGCCGAGCTGGGCGGCATCACCCGCGACGCCATCCGCAAGGAGCGCCACTGCGAGCTCTGCTTCGAGAACCACCGCTATTGGGACCTGCGCCGCTGGAGAATTGCAACGGACGTCCTCTCCAAGCCTCACTGGGGCCTGACCTACCTGCTTGACTGGGAGACCTACAAGAACAATCACGACGAGAAGGGCAATTTCACAACTGAACCCCGATTCTGGCTCGAGTTCGAAGACCACATCGACAGCAAGGTTCAGGATCCCACATTCCCCGAGAGCAACTATTATCTCCCCATCGGCGACGGCACAATCGCAGTGAACCCCAACCTGGTGGAGAACCCCGGATATTAACAGTTTTATACTACATAACAACAACCATTAACAACCATTAAAACAAACAACATGAAAAAGTATTTTGCACTTGCTATGGTGGCTCTGCTTGCTGTTGTCGGATGCAACAAAGACAAGCCCGAAGACGACACTCCTGAAGAAAAGGATGCCATCACCGTAACTCCCCCCAGCTATTCAGCTACAAAAGACGGCGGCGACTTCACCGTTACCGTTGATGCCAGCGGCGAGTACACCGCCACTGCAGACGTTGCCTGGATCACCGTATCCGGCACAACCGTTACCGTTGCAGAGAACACCGAGTATGAGGCCCGCACCGGCAATATCACTTTCGTATGCGGCGAGGCTTCTGCAAAGGTTCTCGTGAACCAGGAAGCTGCACCCAAGCCCAGAACTTACACCGAGCTTGAAGGCCCTGCCAACAGCTTTGTAGTGAGCGAAGGCGGTGACTACAAGATCAACGCAACCGTTATGGGTAACGGCGACGCCGGTCTCCACGAAACATTCCCCGTAAGCTCCACTGCACTTGCTCCCGCCGGCGCCAAGCTGGTTTGGCAGGAGGTTGACGGCCTGGTTTCCGAGGTCAACTTTGCAGACGGCTACATCCAGTTCACAGTTGCCAACCGCGACGGTAACGCAGTTGTGGCTGCTACCGATGCAGAAGGCAATGTAATCTGGAGCTGGCACATCTGGAGCTGCGAAGGCTTCAACGATGTCGCTTGCGGCGACTATACCCTGATGGACCGCAACCTGGGCGCAACCCTGGCTACCGGCGAGGATGCTATCGGTCTGTATTACGAGTGGGGCCGCAAGGATCCCTTCTCTTTCATTCTCGCATTTGACCCTGCAGCAGGCGAAGGCTGGTATCACTGGATTGCCGGCAACAACGACGCAGTTTCCGATCCCGACATCCATAGCATCGCTTACTCCGTGGCTCATCCCGACCAGTACATCGCAGCTTCTTCCCGCAATGCAGACTGGCTGCTCGAGGCAGGCCAGCACTGGCTCTGGGGTCTGGACTTCTCCTCAATGTCTCTGGCAGCTTATCCCCAGTTCAAATCCATCTATGACCCCTGCCCCAAGGGCTATTGCGTATCCAGTGCAGCTTGCAACCGCGCAGGTCTTGATGCTGGCGGCCACGTCAACGACGACTATACGGTATCCCTGTTCAACGGTGCAATCACCATCCCTGCAGGCGGCTTCATCTTTAACGGCGGCGGCAACTGGTATAACCGCGGCTCTTACGCTTCTATCTGGAGCTGCTCCACATCCTGGGGTAACCCCGAGAACGCATTCCGTCTCCACAGCGCCAACGACGCTTATGACAACTACGACCGCGCTACTGCCGCTCCCGTACGTTGCATGAAACTTGCCGAATAATCTTTTCAATAAGGTTGGACAGAGGGAGGCCCCCTCTGTCCGGCCTTTTTTAATTTAAACTCACACTGCCGGTTATGAAAAAGTTTTGCGTATATGCATTTGCAATCATCGGCGCGCTCTCGTTTGTGGCGGCGGGCTGCGACCCGATAGAGCCCGACGATCCCGCCAACAAAGATACCCGCACCGCGCTGGAACGCTACTGGGCCGACGACTACACAGGCGTCTACGGCTTCCAGGCAGGCACCCTGAATGTGGGCGGAGCGCAGGTCACCCGAATGTTCCTGGGAGGCAAACCTCTCTATGCAACCGGAATGAACTGCTTCAACCTCTTCACGCAAAGCTTTGGATCCAGCGGTTACACCGCCAATGACATGGAAAAGACCGTGGCAGTGCTCCAGAGAGAGCAGGTGCCCGTGGTCCGCTTCAGCTGCAGTCCCTTCTACGCCGAGCAGTTCGGCTATTATTTTGACAACAAGCAGCAGTTCCTATCCAACCTGGACTCTCTTGCGACCTGGTGCGACAGGGCTCACATCGCCCTGATCCCCTCCATTTTCTGGAACACATCTTCTGTCCCCACATATTATGGCGAGGCTGCCGACGCCTGGGGCGACACCAGCAGCAAAACTTATGCACATATGCTCAGCTACACCGAGGATATAGTGAACACTCTCAAAGACCACAAATCCCTCGCGATGTGGGAGTTCGGCAACGAGTTCAGCCTGCAGGCCGACATCGAGATGGCCGGCTATGCCGCCATCAGCGCCGCTGCGGTGGAGACCGCCTACAAGGGCTTTGCAGAGAAAATCCTCTCCCTGGACCCCCATCAGCGCATAGTGGCCAGCGGCAACAGCATAATGCGCAACTCCCAGTACCACCAGTACACCGAGAAGAGTTGGACGGTGGATTCCTGGGACCAGTACAAGCAGATTACGGGGATTCTGACCCCCGAGCCTATGAAAGGCATGTCAGAACACATTTACGAGGAGGCCCGCCAGTTCAGCGACAAGGGCACCGTGGATCGTACGGATCAGATATCCTATGCCAAGCAGGCGGCGGCCGCTCTGGGCAAGGCCTACTATGTGGGCGAATTCACCGGCCCCAAGACCGCCTCTGGCGACTCCCTTATGATACGCAGACATTTCATAGCATATTATGCCCAGAGGGTTCAGCTGAGCCTGATGTGGAACTATGCGCTCAGAGGCGACATCGAATACAGCTTCAAGGCTGACACCCCCTACGGGAACATGGCCTTCAGAATGATGCGCGAATACAACGAGAAATTCAAAACAGTAAGCGAATAGATATGAAAAAGATGTTATTGTCGGCCGCGGCTTGCCTTGCATTTGCAGTGGCCGCCTCAGCCCACGCGGGGCAGTACAGCCTCAACGGCAGCTGGAGCCTCAAGTTTTTCCCGCAGGGGGCCGAAGCAGTCACCACACCAGAAGGGGCGGCAGAAGCCGCCGGCAAGACCATAGAGGCCACGGTCCCCGGCAACGTGGAGCTGGACCTGCTTGCGGCAGGGCTCATAGAGAATCCCGAAATCGGCAACAACATCTATCTGCTGCGCCCCTACGAGGGGTATCAGTGGTGCTATAAGAAGACCTTCACCGCCCCCACTCTTGAAGAGGGGCAGCGGGCCGTGCTCGATTTCGAGGGGCTGGACACCTTTGCCGAGGTCTATCTCAACGGCAGCAAGGTGGGCAGCGCCGACAATATGCTCATAGCCCACAGCTGGGACATCACCCCGCTGATGCTTCCCGGAAAGGAGAACACCCTGGAGGTGATTATCCGCTCTTCTGTGCTCGAGGCGCAGAAGTATTTCCTGGGCGCCCTCAGCATCGGCAACTTTGCCAATGAAGAGTCGGCCTACGTGCGCCGCGCCCCCAGCACCTACGGCTGGGACATCATGCCCCGCCTGGTGAGCGCCGGCATCTGGCGCGACGTATTCATCAACATAGAGAATCCCGTCTCGATATGCGACGCCCACTGGATGACGGTGAATGTCAATCTCGATGAGAAGACGGCATACGAATACCTCTACCTGCAGACCCGGATGCCCTTCGAGGCGCTGGACAACACGCTGGCGGTGGTGACCCTCTCGCGCGACGGCAAGCAGGTGCTGCAAAGCGAGCATCTTATGCGCAAGGCGGCCGACATCCTGCCCTTCAACATCACCGACGCCGACTTCTGGTGGCCCCGCGGCTATGGCGAGCCCGCCCTCTACGAGGCCAAGGTGGAGCTGGTGGACAAAGCCAGCGGCAAGGTGCTGGACAGCGACGTGCGCCGCATAGGCCTCCGCACCGTGTCCCTGGAGATGGACCAGATAAACGAACCCGGCAAGCCTGGGCGCTTCCAGTTTGTGGTGAACGGCGTCCCCGTGTTTGCAAAAGGGACCAACTGGGTGCCGCTGGACGCCTTCCACAGCCGCGACAAGAGCCACTACGACAGTGCCGTGGCGCTGATGGTGGAGATGAACTGCAACATCACCCGCTGCTGGGGCGGCAATGTGTATGAAGACGACCGCTTCTTTGACCTCTGCGACGAGAACGGCATAATGGTATGGCAGGACTTTGCGATGGGGTGCAGCAACTACTCCCAGCGCGACGATTTTGCCGCCGCCATAGAGAAGGAGGCGATAAGCGTGGTGCGCAAGTTGCGCAGCCACCCTTCGCTGGTGCTCTGGAGCGGCAACAACGAGGACGACCAGAGTATGATATTCGGCCGCCTGGCCGCCTTCAAGCTGGACCCCAACCGCGACCGCACTTCGCGCCAGACCCTGGCCCGCGTGGTGTATGAGCTGGACCCGACCCGCGACTATCTGCCCAGCAGCCCTTATTACACCCCCGCGGTGGTGGCTGCCGGGAGCGCCGACCCGCTGCTGCCCGAGAACCATCTCTGGGGCCCGCGCGGCTATTACAAGGCCGACTTCTACACCGGCAATCCCAGCGCTTTCGTGAGCGAAATCGGCTATCACGGCTGTCCCAATATGGAGACCCTCAAGAGGATGTTCACCCCCGCCTGCGTCAACCCCTGGCTTGACGGCGAGAAGGGGATGTGGAACGACGAGTGGCAGACCAAGGCCAACCGCATCTACGACGACAAGTTCCAGGGCGGCCGCAACGACCTTATGACCAACCAGGTCAAAATAATATTCGGAGAAATCCCCGACAAACTTGAAGATTTCATATTCGCCTCCCAGAGCGTTCAGGCCGAGGCAATGAAGTTCTTTGTGGAGATGTGGCGCGGCGGACGTCCGCAGCGCAGCGGCATCATCTGGTGGAACATCCGCGACGGCTGGCCGCTGCTCTCCGACGCGGTGAGCGACTATTACGGCGGCAAGAAGCGGGCATTCCATTACCTGCAGAATGTGCATCACGACGTAATCTGCCTGATAAATGACTCCGAGAGCGGCTATGTTCTCAAGGCCGACAACTGCACCCTGGCAGATGCCGAGGGCCAGGTCACCGTGAAGGACGTTGCAAGCGGCAAGACCATCTACAGCGGCAAGTTCACCTCCAAGGCCAACACCGCCACAGAAATCGCCTCTCTCGCCCCGATGGAAGGGCAGGGGATGCTGCTGATAAGCTACAAGATCGGCGGCAGCAAGTATGCCAACCACTACCTCTACGGCGAGCCCCCCTACAAGCTCTCCGACTATAAGAACTGGATAAAACGCACCAAGATTTATGAATAACAATATTGCGGCTGCCTGCGCCATAGCGGCACTGCTGGCTGTGGCCGGTTGCGGAAACTCTTACCGGAGGATTGCCCTTCAGGAGCCCACCCCCGTCACGGTGGAGGCCATCGGGGCGGAGTTCGACCCCCATTTTTACGCCCAGAACATTGTGGGCCGCCCCCAGGCGGGGATTGCGGAGTCCGCGATGGATATGATTGCCGACAGGGTGACCCGGATGGGGCTGCAGAAGTTCCGCGTGATGGTTCAGCCGCAGTGGTACGAGCCCTACAACGACAATGCCGACCCATTTGACACCGACTTCTCCGCCTTCAAGTGGAACACGGTGGAGATGCAGTCGCTCTTCAAGGTGCTGGACATCGCCCAGCGCAACGATATGCAGGTGTGCCTTGCAATCTGGGGCTGCACCCGCCACGTGAGTATGGTGGAGAGCGAGTATGCCGACGTCAAGACCTGCTTTATGTGCGACTATGACGCCTGCACCAACTGGATGTGCCCTCCCACGGATGTGGACGAGTTCGCGGAGAACTTTGCCGCGCTGGTCAAGTATCTGCGCGAGGAGAAGGGATACACCTGCGTTACCGAGGTGACCCCCTTCAACGAGCCGGGCGGCGACATCATCGCCCCCGAGGGTTATATGAAGGTGTGCCGCGCCCTTGACGACCACTTCCGCCGCCTCGGCGTGCGCGATGCGGTGCGCTTCAACCTCTCCGACAACATCGACACCCATCAGTATTACCTCGAAGCCTGCGCCGATCAACTGCAGGGCATCGCCGACATATTCAACAGCCACACCTACATCTTCGGCTACGAGACCCCCAACGACACCATTCTGGAGTGGGAGCGCAATAATGTCGCCATCAGCGGCCGCGCCGGCCTCAAGCATCTTGTGGGCGAGTTCGGCAGCAACCAGTGCGTGGGCGCCGCCCGCCAGAGGGACATCGACACCTATCTGCGCGGGGTGCTAATGGTGCGCCTGGCCCTGAACTTCTTCAACGCAGGGGCGTGCGGCATCAGCTACTGGGGCCTGCTGGACCAGTATTACAACTACAACGGTGATTATGGGCAGATGCAGCAGCTCGGGCTCTGGAAAAGCGCAAAGTGCGAGTATGCGCAGGACACCACCTACGCCCGCATCAATGCCGACTTCGAATGCCGCCCTCAGTATTACGCCTATTCGCTGCTGAGCGCCAATGTCCGCCCCGGGGCGCAGGTCTATCCCGCTGAGACTGGCTGCAAGTTTGCCGCCGCCACCGCCTTCTGCAACAGCGACGGCCGGTGGGTGTATGTCATAGCCAACCAGGAGGGACGGCCGCTCAAGCTGGATTTTGAAGCGCGGGCGGAGGGCGAATTCTCCATAACTGAATATACTGAGCAAGGTCTCCCTTCCGATGACTCTCTCATCGCCCCCTGCGGCACCGTGAATGCCGCCGGAGGCTCGCTCAAGATAGAGGTCCCCGCGCGCAGCGTGGTGGTCTGCTGCCAGAAATAACACCGATAACGCAATGAATCCTAGACTCAAACCCTTCGCGGCCCTTGCCATTGCCGCCATAGCCCTCTTCTGCAGCTGCGACAAGCACGGGAATCCGCAGGAAGAACCCCTCTCGGGCAATTACATCCTGGTGGACGCCACCTCGCAGGGGGATGTCCTGCCCAACATCGTGAGCAACGTCAATGTCTGGGATATGGGCAAGAGCTACTACCATCCGAAAATCAACAAGGATGCGAATGTGTTCGAGTTTGTGGAGTATGTGCAGTTTATGCAGTGCACAGGGGGGAGCACCGGCCGCGACCTGTTCCGCAACCCCAACCGGCGCGATGTCAAGGACGACTACAATTTTGCCGGCCTCATCAAGAACTGCAGCGGCGTGCTGCAGATGGGGGCAAAACCCCACCTCAAGCTGGGTAGCGTCCCCCTCAAGCTCACCACAGACCCCGTGTCGGCCGGCTTCGGCACCAACATATATCCCCCCGACGACTACAAGGAGTATTACACTTACATCAAGGCGGTCATAACTGCCCTTGTGGAGGAGTTCGGGCTGGAAGAGGTGCGCACCTGGCACTTCGGCTGTATGACGGAATACGAGAATTACTCCTGGTTCAAGGCGCGCAGCGGCGATGCCCGCGACAGCAAGGTGGCCTTCTGCAAGCTGTATGACTACACCGTGCAGGCCCTTATAGATGTGCTGGGAGATGACGTGTATGTGGGGGCGCACAGTATGACCGTGAGCGAAGGGGGCTGGGACGAGCGCGGCTTCATAGAGCACTGCGCCAGCGGCACCAACTATGCCAACGGCGGCCTGGGCACCCGGCTCTGCTATCTCTCCGCCTCTTACTATGACTATTGCCCCGGAGTGTTCAGCACCGGGAAGGATCTGGCCTCCACGGTCGCCTTTCTGCGCGATGCCGCCGAGAGCTGCGGCCTCAAGGGGCTCAAATACGGGATAGACGAGGGGAGGCTGCTCTGCGGAGTCAATGCCGGCAGCCAGTCCATAGAGCTCTACAACCGCACCACCGGTTACACCTGGCAGGCGGCCTACGACGCCCGCCTGTTCAAAATCGGCATTGATGCCGGGCTGGACTATTTCTCCTCCTGGAACTTCCTCTCGGGAGGCAACATCTACGGCTACCCCACAATCAGCTATCACGTCGCCAGCAATCTGGGCAAGATGGCGGGGATGCGCCGCGCTCCGGCGGAGGTGGTCTTCACCGCGCTGGACGGGGCGGAGGCGGACTGCCTGGCCGCGACCGACGGCGGCACGGTGCGCCTGATGGTGTACAACTTCAAGAACAACCTCAATTATGCCCGCAGGCTGAACTACACGCTGCGGGTCAAATGCCCCTTCGGCGGCAGCGAGGCTTCGGTGACCCGCTATCTGGTGAGCGACGACTGCAACTTCTTTGACGAGTGGCTCAAAGACCGCGAGAGTCTGGGCATAACGGCGGCCGACTTCGGCTGGAGCTCCGACGATCCTCTGCTGGACTTCAACGTGACCCTCAGCGGCGCCGCCGCCGTGGTGAAATACAAGTCCGTGAGGGACAAATACTTCGAATACTCCCGCCTGACCCCCGTCACCGAGACGGTCCCTGTCACCTGCGGCTCCATAACCCTGAATGAAACCCTCGGCGCAAGCAATGTGCTGTTCCTGGAGATAAAGCCGCTATGAAAAGATTCTTCACACTGATTTTTGTCCTCGCCTTTGCGGCGAGCTCCTTTGCCGGAGATGTCCTGGACCTTTGCGGAACGTGGCGTCTGAACCCCGCGGGGGAGGGAGTCCCCGCCGGAAAGGAGATTCCGTCTGACCTGCCCGTGGCTGTGCCCGGCGACGTGCACAGCGCCCTGCTGGAGGCGGGATTGATAGAAGACCCCTATTATGCCTTTGGCGAGCTGGAGAATCTCTGGGTCGGGCGGATGCCCTGGCTTTTCAGCCGCACCTTCACCGTGAGCGGGGAGATGATGGCCTGCGAGGCGGTGTATCTGCGCCTGGAGGATGTGGACACATTCTGCGACATATCGGTCAACGGCCACAAGGTGGGCAGCACCACCAACCGCTTCCGCCGCTGGGAGTGGAATGTCAAACCCTATCTCAAGGAGGGGGAGAATGTAATCGAAGGGCTCTTCTACAGCGCCGAGAACGAGAGCAAGCGCCTCAGCGCCGCCTACGGCTACGAGATGCCGATGTCGGAGGTGGGTCTGGTGCCCACCATCAATGTGATACGCAAGCCCGCCTGCCACGGCGGCTGGGACTGGGGCCCCTGTCAGATGGTCACCGGCTTTGCCGGGGACGTGAAGCTGATTGCAGTGGACGCCGCTCGTCTGGACTATGTATATTGCGACCAGGATTTCTCCCGCAAGGGGCGCTGCCGCGTCACAGTGAATGTGGAGCTGACCTCCCCCGACGGGGGCGCCGCTGACCTGGCCGTCTCCTTTGCCGGGCAGAAGAAGGTGCGCAAGGTGCGCCTCAATCCCGGGAAAAACATTGCGCAGGTGGAATTTACGGTCAAGAACCCCCGCCTCTGGTGGCCCAACGGGATGGGAGAGCAGTATCTCTATCCGCTGGAGGTCGCCTGCGACGGCAGCACAATCTCCCGCAAGATAGGGCTGCGCCAGGTTGAGGTCATAAGTCAGGAAGATACAATCTACGGCAAGATAGGGATGTGCATGAAATTCCGCATCAACGGCCGCGATATGTTTGCCAAAGGGGCCGACTGGGTCCCCTGCGAGCTGTTTGAGACGCGGCAGACCTACGCCCGCTATGCCGACATACTCACCAGCGCCCGCGACGCCAATATGAATATGCTGCGCCACTGGGGCGGCGGCCAGTTCGAGCACGAGGCCTTCTACAACATCTGCGACTCTCTGGGGCTGATGCTCTGGCACGATTTCATGTTCTCCTGCGCCATTTATCCCGCCGACAAGCGCTTTATGGACGAGGTGGAGGCGGAGCTCAACCATCAGCTGCGCCGCCTGCGCGACCACAGCAGCATTGCGATGTGGTGCGGCGACAACGAGTGCGTCGGCGCCCTGGGCTGGTGGGATGTGACCCGGAACAACCGCGATTTCTACACCGCGAACCTGGACACCCTCATCCGTCTGCGCGGCAGGGTGGTCTCCGAAGTCGACCCCGCGCGCGTCTATTGGCCCAGCTCTCCCTGCGCCGGCCCCGGAGACTACCGGACCGACAACTGGAAGGAGGACACCAAGGGGGATATGCACCTGTGGTCCGTGTCCAAATTCGTGGGTCCGCTGCAGGATTATTTCAACTTCAGGCCCCGCTTCTGCTCTGAATACGGCCACAGCTGCCTGCCCCGCTACGACCTCATAGAGAAATACCTCACCCCCGGCGAGGCCAACATCTGGTCCCCCGAATTCGACCACCACGTGAAGGAGGTCACCGAAGGGCGCCGCGGCAATCTGATAATCACCGACCGCCTCGCCCTGCACTTCAAGCATCCGCAGCGGATGGAGGACCTCTTCTACCTCTCGCAGGCAGAGCAGGCGATGGGACTGCAGACCGCCTCGCAATACTGGCGCACGCTGGAGCCCGGCTGTATGGGCACGATCTTCTGGCAGCTGAACGACATCTGGCCCGGCGCATCGTGGAGCAGCATAGAATACGACGGCAAGTGGAAGCAGAGCCAATACCGGGCAAAGCGCTTCTTTGCCCCCGAAGTCATCAGCGCGGTGCCTTCTGCAGAGAAAGAGGGTGCGCTGGACATCTGGGTGAGCAACGACTCCGCAGAGAAAAAAGATTACAAGGCCACCGTGCGCCTCTGGGGCTTTGACGGCACCGTTGTGGCGGAAAAGAGCTATGACCTGACCCTCGCATCGGGCAGCTGCGCAGTGGTGGCGGAATACGAGGCGGACCTCTTTGGCAGCGGGCCGGAGCGCCGCGGCCGTTTTCTGGAGATGACCCTGGAGAGCGGCGGCCGCACCGCAGCCTACAACACCTGGCTCTTTGACGAGTTCAAGAACAGTCCGCTGCGCAGCGCCGACGTGCGCTGCAGCGCCTCCGACGAGGGCGGCAAGTGGACGGTGACCCTCACGAGCGACGCCCCCGCCTTCTTCGTATGGCTCTCGGTGGGCGATATTCCGGGCGAGTTCAGCGACAACAGCTTCACGCTCTACCCCGACCGGCCCGTGACCCTGGAGTTCACCCCCAAGGGCGGCTTTGACGATTTCGAATCTTTCAAGACAGCGCTGTCTGTAAATCATATCGCAAAAACTTATCAGCAATGAAACAACTTATAGAAAACAGTCTCCGGGAGCACTTGGATGTGGCTGCCCGCTTTGTGAATTCCCCCGCCACCGTGCAGGCAATTGCCGATGCGGCAAAAATCATAGCCGACTCATTCTCTGCAGGGGGCAAACTGCTCACCTGCGGCAACGGCGGCTCGCTGTGCGACGCCACGCACTTTGCAGAGGAATTCACCGGCCGCTACCGCGGCAGCCGCCGCCCGATGCCCGCCATCGCCCTCAACGACCCGGCCCACATCACCTGCGTCACGAATGATTATCATTTCGAGGACATCTACTCCCGCAGCGTGGAGGCTCTCGGCCGGAAGGGGGATGTGCTGGCCTGCTTCTCTACCAGCGGCACCTCCGCCGACGTGCTCGCCGCGGCCCGCGTGGCCCGCGAGAAGGGGATGAAGGTGATCGGGTTTGCCCGCTCCGGCAGCAATCCGCTGAGCGAGCTGAGCGACGTGGTGATTGCCGTGGATCACGACAAATACAGCGACCGCATACAGGAGATGCACATCATTGCGGTGCACATCATAATAGAAGGGGTGGAGAAACTTCTCGGGTAAGAGTACCCCGACTGCGGATAATCTGCTAAAAAATAGGCTTTCGGGGCCGCCGGATTTGGTGTTTTTTTCTAAAAACCATAATTTAGCGGTCTTGGAAATCTATTTTTTGCATTGATGAAACGTTTATTTCTCCCCATTTTGTCTCTGTGCGCGGCGTTTGCTGTTTCGTGTACAGACTATGAATCCCAAATAGAAGAGGCCAAGAACGAGATCAAAGTTCTTGAGGAGGCCAAGACCAATATGGAGATTTGCGCCAAGGGGGCCGGCTCCCTGCGCAACTTTCTGCTGGTGGCGCAGACCGGCGACCCCATCGTCTCCTTCGATTTCACAGGAGAGGATTATCTTGTGACATTCAAAAACAACGGCTCGCTCACTCTGGAGTACTCCGCCGGCGGCATCTCCGCTATGGAGCGCGACGGCAAGTATTATTGGGCGCAGGACGGCAAAATCCTCCCCGGCGATGCGGAAATCACCGTGACTCCCGAATTCAGGTACAGCGGTGAGGGCACCATCGAGATAAGCGTGGACGGCGGCAAGAACTGGACCGTCGTCACCTTCAAGGGCCTCGATATGGTGCCGGAGTATCACGAAGACGGCGACCGCATCATCATAACCCTGCAGGGCGGGACCAAAGTGGAGATGGCAAAAGAGGCGACGCTTGACATAATGATAAGCGGCGACGGCAGCACTATGGTCACCGACGGCACCGCTACTGTCGATTTCTGGATTCTGGGCAGGGGCGACGAGTTTACCGTGACCCCGCAGACCGGCGACGGCTGGACGAGCTGCGTCAAGTGGGAGAACAACACCAAGGGCACCATCAGCTTCACCGCCCCCGCGGCGGGTGACAATTCTGCCCGGGTTTATTTCTGCGACAGCTACGGCCACGCAAAGGTCGTCGACATAAATTTCTCCTCGCTCGCAGTGGACGAGGATTTCCCCGTGATGTACCCCTCCTGGGAGGCCTACAATGTGGGCAGCGACGGCGGGGAAGTGGCTGTCTCCCTCTTTACCAACCAGTATCTCTACGACGTGGTGATTGAGGACGGCGCAACCTGGCTGGCGAACGCCGCCACCAAGGCCGTGCGCGAGGATGTGCTCAAATTCACCGTGGAGCCCAACGAGAGCGCCGATATGCGCACCGCGCGCGTCACTGTCTCCGCATACAATTATGCGCAGCAGTTCGTCATCTGCCAGGACGGCAAGAAGACGGCCGCAGGGCAGGATCTGAGCGCCGACGGCACCGCCAACTGCTACATTGTGAGCGCGGCGGGCGACTACTCGTTCATAGCCACCGTGATGGGCAACGGCGAGAAAGGGCTGGTGACGGGCAATGACTTCGACCTCGAGGGCGTGGCGATTACTCCGCAGAAGGTGTCCATCGTGCTGAATCAGAACGATGTCATCAGCGATGTCCGCTACGACGGATCCACCGGCCGCATATATTTCCACGCAAACGGAGAGAAGGGCAACGCTGTCATCAGCGCCACCAACGGCCGCTACTCCCTCTGGAGCTGGCACATCTGGTGCACCGATGTCCCTCAGGACAGGACCCACACCAATCCCGACGGCCTGCAGTTCACCCTGCTCGACCGCAACCTGGGCGCCCTGGGCGCTGATGCCGCCGCCGGCGAAGATGCCTACGGGCTCTACTATCAGTGGGGCCGCAAAGACCCTTATATGCGAGAGAAGGTGGTCCGCGGTATGTACACCAACACCAGCCACAAATTCGTGTTCGGCATACGCTATCCCGAGCGTCCCTATAAGTCTGACGGCAACTACGCCCAGAGCTGGTACGGCTCCTCTGACAACAGCAATTATCTCTGGGGCAACGCCGACTACGGCAAGAGCAAGTCTGTCAAGGATCTGGAGAAGAGCATCTACGATCCCTGCCCGCTCGGCTATATGGTGGCTCCCTCCAACGCCCTGCGCATTTTCGAGGACAGCAGCCGCACGGAATATATCGATGCAGGTGTGATAGTCCACGGCGACTACGGTCAGGAGAACTTCTTCCCCTATGCCGGCAGGTGCTATCAGGGCTCCGATATAAAAGACGAGATTGACCTCTGGCACAGCACTCCCGCCCGCTGGGATATGTATGAGGATGCTGGTGGCTGCCAGACCAGAATCTACAAGGAGAGCGGCTCCATATATTTCTATCAGAGTGATATGCGCTCCCGTGCGGTTCCCGTGCGTTGCGTAAAACAGGTTAGCGAATAGGAGGAATCAAGATGAAAAGAATTTCAGCATATATGATTGCGGCGGCGATGGTTCTTGCCGCCTGCAACGAGTCGGACCGTCTGGAGCTGGAGCGCCTCACTGCGGAGCAGGACAGCCTGCAGAAGGTGATTGACGGCATTGACGTGCCCGGCGCCGTGGATCCCGACGAGGTGGACGAATCGTCGCTCAAGATAATATTCGACGCACCCCGCTACGGCGTGGATGCCGGCGGCAGCGCCACTCTCACCTTCACCCTCAGCGAGAAGGCTGCGGTTGAGGTGGCTTCAAAGGATGGCTGGAGCGCGTCGGTCAAGATGACCGGCGACACTGAGGGAGAAATCACCGTCACCGCTCCCGACCCTGCCGAGACCGTCGCCCTGGTGGCGACCGCAACCGCGGAGAACGGCAAGATGACGGCAGAAGAGCTGCCCCTTGCGGTGCGCGACCCCTACACCGACGCCACCCGTCCGCAGCTGAAGTCGATGGGCTATTACAGCTTCAAGCCGGGCGAGGCCTCTCTGGAGAATTATCAGAAGCTCGCAGAGGCGGGCATCAATATGATCACCGTGGAGTGCCACGACAGCGACTATCTCACCCAGATGACTCTTGCCGGGGAGGCGGGCCTCAAGGTGATGGCCATAGTGATTGACTATGCGTATGCCTATTCCAGAGACCAGAGCCGCACGGAACTTGACGATGTGGTGAACACTATCAAGAACCGCCCCGAGCTCTACGGCTATCATATCTACGACGAGCCCAAGATGGACGAGGCCCTGACGCTCAAGATTGCGAAGGACAGGGTGGAGGAGCTGGACCCCAATCATCCGGTCTATCTCAATCTCAACCCCGAGGCTTCTGCAAGCGGCCTGGGCATCGAGTCGTATTACGACTACATCAACAATTTCCAGACGCTCGTCAATTTTGAGCAGATTTCGTTTGATATGTATCCGATTGTCAATGACCCCCGATATACATATCTCGACGAGGGTGTGATGACCAACTGGCACAAGTGCCTCGACGTGGTGGCGACCGTGGCCAAGAATCACGGAGTTCCCTTCTGGGCCTTTGCCGCCAGCTGCTGGATAGACAAGGAGGCAAATGTGCCCGTGCGCGCCAAGCCGACCGTGGAGAATCTGCGCCTGCAGATTTACACCGACCTGGCCTACGGCGCTCAGGCGGTGCAGTATTTCACCATCAGAAGCTACGGCGGCACCGACTACGCTCCCTACAATGTGTATTACGACAGCGCGTCGGATCAGTGGCTGCGCGCGTGGACTACCGCATACGACGACCTCAAGACTGCCAATCTGGATATGCAGCGCCGCGCTTTCGTGTTTGAAGGGTGCACAATCGCCCGCCGCGGATGCACCGGCACTCTGCGTATGTCCGACACGGCTTTTGACAAGAGTTTCCTGCCCGACGAGATCGCCGACCTTTCTACAAGCGGCGATGCGCTTGTGTCTATGGTGGAGAACGGCGGCAACCGCTATATCGCCATTGTGAACAATAGCTGGAAGACCAAGCAGACGGTTTCTGCGGTGGCGGGCAATGTGATTTGGAGTATCGGCCGCGATGGTTCTTTTACCGAGTACAAGCCGGGCGATGAGATTTCTCTGACTCTCGACGAGGGCGACCTCATTGTGTTCAAGTATCGTTAGTTTAGAGTTTAGAG
>CAZIUO010000018.1:0-25627 GCA_964542575.1 uncultured Muribaculaceae bacterium | reverse complement strand
AGAGTTTAGAGTTTAGAGGCAAAAAGGCCATCGGAATCGCTCCGGTGGCCTTTTGCTTTATTCTGTTGCAGTAGTCTCTTCCGCGCATCTGCGCTTCAGCGCCACTTTCAACTCTCAACTCTCAACTCCTCTAAACTCTACACTCTCAACTCTACACTAATTCTGCCGGAGGAGTTTGACGGAGCAGAACACGAGGTAGAGCATACAGAGGCCGATTACGGCGAGGCTGCCGACCTGGCTGCCCGCCATATCGCTGAAAAGCCCCATCAGCGGCGGAATCACGGCGCCGCCCACAAGACCGGTGACCATCAGCCCAGAAATCTCATTGGCCATCTCGCTGCGGCAGCGCATCGCCGCGGAGAAGATGATGGAGAAAATGCAAGAGCAGGTGAAACCAATCACCGCCAGGCAGGCCAGAATGCCGAAGCGGCCCGGCACAAACGCCAGCGCCACGAGTGCGGCAAGGGCCACCAGAATATTATAGAAGAAATATTTGCGGTCGTTGAGCTTGATCAGCAGAAAGGCGCCCAGCAGCGAACCCACGGTACGGGCAAAGAAATATGCGCTGGAACCCAGGCCGGCGTGCTCCACGTCCATCCCCACCCTCTCCATCAGCAGTTTGGGGGCCACGGTGTTGCAGCCGACATCCACGCCCACCACAAACACGATGCCCAGGAAAAGCAGCAGAATCTTGCCGTCGCCCAGCAGGGAGAATGTGGCCTTGATGCCGCTGCCGCTCTCCGAATGCTCCTCCTCCGGAATCGGGGTGCACATCAGCCATACGGCGCTGATGAGGGTGAACACGGCAAAAATCGGGAAAAGATACTTCCAATTGCCCAGGCTCTGCGCCGCAAAGAGGGCGATGAAGGGGCCGCTGAAAGAGCTCACAGCCTTCACGACCTGCCCCGCGGTGAGGCTCGAGGTGAGCCGGTCGCCCCGCACTACATTGCTCAGCAGCGGGTTGAGCGACACCTGCAGAATGGTGTTGCCGATGCCCAGCAGGGCAAAAGCTATCAGGCAGGTGGGCAGAGTGTAGCTGACAAACGGTATCAGCATCCCCACCAGGGTCACGATGTTGCTCAGCTGCACGGTGCGCTTGCGGCCGATGCGGTTCATCAGCAGCGCCACTGGTATCGAGAGCAGCAGAAACCAGATGAAAATCGCGGAAGGGATGAATCCGGCCACGGTTTCGCTGAGATTGAAGTCGGACTGCACATTGGCCGTCGCAACACCTACAATGTCGCAAAAGCCCATCACAAAGAATGTGTAAAGGATGGCAATCGCGGGGGAAATCTTTCGTGAACTCATAACTTAATCGTTTAAATTAAAGACCAAGTTAGCATATTGCCTCAATATCTGCAAATCAGATTCGGCAGGCCGCCCCCCTTTGGCGGTTGAAAGGTAATTGCTAAATTTGCAGGATTTAACGCCCTTAATTTATCAACTCAAAATGGCCGAAACCAAAAAGAAACTCCTGAATGCCGCCAAAGTGGTGCTGATGTTTGCCCTGGCGGTAGTTCTCGTATACTTCGCCTTCCGCAAGGTGGAATGGGACGCGTTCCTGGAGGGACTCGCCCAGACCCGCTGGATGTGGGTGGCGCTCTTCTGCATAATATCCGTGCTCGCCCTCGTGGCGCGCGCAATCCGCTGGCGCGAGCTGCTCATCCCCTTTGATCCGAGCCTGACGCTGCGCCAGATCTGGGATGTGAACAATGTGGGCAACCTTGCCTGCGCCGTGATTCCCGGCAGCGGCGAACTGCTGCGCTGCGGCTATGTCACCAGCAAGAGGCTGGAGTTTGACAAATCGGTGGGCACAATGCTCTGCGAGCGGCTCTGCGACGTCGCCGCCCTGGTGCTGCTGCTGATTATAACAATCCTGCTGCAGTGGGGGCGCATCGGCGACTTTTTGACGGAGAAAATCTTTGTCCCGATGACTCAGCCGCGCACGCTGCTGATAATCGCCGCCGTGATTGCCGCCATCGTGCTCTTTATTGTAATAGTGTTCCGCCTCAAGGAGAGAAGCCGCCTCTGCGGCAAGATTGCCGCCTCCATCACCCGCATCGGAGTGGGCATCACCGCCCTGGCCAAGTGTAAAAACAAGCTGGTGGTGATTCTCTCCACCCTCTTCATCTGGTTTATGTATGTGCTGATGAGCTACTGCATTATCAAGGCGATGCCCGCAATGGACGGTCTGACCCTTGCCGACGCGGTGTTCTTCTCGATGGTGGGCAACATTGCGTCGGTGGTGCCCGTGCCGGGCGGCATCGGAGCCTACCACTATCTGGTGGCCGCCGCCGTGGCGCTGTTCGGCCCCAGCCGCGATATGGGCCTGCTGTTTGCCACTCTCAACCACGAGATACACGCCATAATAATCATAGCGCTGGGGCTTGTGTCCTACTTTGAGATGGTGCGCCGCAAGGACCTCGGAGCGAGATCTGTAAACAAATAATTCTCAAAAGTTTACAACAATGAAAATCGGCGCCGGAGACGGAAAGGTTTCGCTAAAGGCCTATATCATAATCGGTGTAGCGCTTCTGTTTTTGTTCCTCGCCAACATAGCGGCGGGCCCGGTGAAGATTCCATTTAAAGAAGCGCTTGAGATTCTCTTTGGAAAGTTGTCAACACAGCAGAGCTGGAACCACATAGTGCTGCAGTCGCGCTTTCCGCAGGCGGTGACGGCGCTGCTCTCCGGGGCCGCCCTGGCCACCAGCGGCCTGCTGCTGCAGACTCTCTTCAAGAATCCCCTGTGCGGCCCCTCGATTCTGGGCATCAGCGACGGCGCCAATCTGGGAGTGGCCATCGCAATGCTGTATTTCTCCGCCACCAGCTATCTCACCACCATTTTTGCCGCATTCATAGGCGCCGCGGCGGTGCTGGGGATAATAATATGGTTCTCCGGGCGCGTCCGCAGCAATGTGATGCTGCTCATAATAGGCATAATGGTGGGCTACATTGCGTCGTCGCTCATCTCGATACTCAACTTCAACGCCTCGGCCGACAAGGTGCACCAGTATGTTATGTGGGGAATGGGCGATTTCGGCAGCGTGTCGGCAGAGAAGCTCCCCTGGTTCGCCCTGTTTACAAGTGTGGCGCTGCTCTCCGCACTGCTGCTGGTCAAACCGCTCAACGCGCTGCTGCTGGGCGAGTCGTATGCCGCCAATCTGGGGGTGAACATACTTGTTTCCCGCCTTGCGGTGCTGCTGATTACCGGAATACTGACAGCGACGGTCACAGCCTTCTGCGGCCCCGTCTCTTTCATAGGAATGGCGGTGCCCCACATTGCCCGTCTGGCAACAGGGGCGGGCAACCACCGCACTCTGGTGCCGGTGACGATGCTCTGCGGGGCGGCCATAGCGCTGCTCTGCAACCTGCTGTGCAACCTCTCCTCCGGCGGCTCCCCGCTGCCGCTGAACGCAGTGACCTCGATTGTGGGAGCCCCCATAATCATATATGTGATAATGAACCGGCGCAATCTCAACTACTTCAATTAAATGGTCACGGTAAGTCTTGAAAATCTCTCGGTGGGCTACAGGGAGCCTCTGCTGGAGGGGCTGCAGCTGCAGATGTGCGGCGGCACCCTCACCGCGCTGCTGGGGCTCAACGGCACCGGCAAATCCACCCTGCTCAAGACCCTCTGCGGCACTCTGAAGCCGCTGGGGGGAGAAATCAAGGTGATGGGAAAGCCGCTGGGCAGCTACAGCCGCAGCGCGCTGGCCTCCCTGGTGGGAGTGGTGCTCACGGAGCGCACCGCCGCGGGGGGAATGAGCCTCTACGACCTGGTGGCGATGGGACGCTACCCCCACACCGACTTTCTGGGGTCGCTCAAGGAGGCCGACCGCAAAATAATCGCCGACTCAATGGAGGCGGTGGGGATTGCCGGCAAGGCCTCTGCCCCGCTCTGCTTTCTGAGCGACGGGGAGCGGCAGAAGGGCTTCATTGCAAAGGCGCTGGCGCAGGAGTGCCCCATAGTGATTCTGGACGAGCCGACGGCCTTTCTGGACATCAAGAGCCGCTACGAGACTATGGAGCTGCTCTCGCATCTGGCCCGCGCCAAGGATATGAGCATTCTGCTCTCCACCCACGACCTGGACACCGCCGTGCGCTTTGCCGACACCCTTTGGGTGGCCGACTCGCAGGAGCACAGCGTCCACTGCGGCACTGCGGCGAATCTGGCCGCCCGGGGAATATTCGAGAAGGTGTTCTCCGCCAAAGTGGCCGCCACTGTCTACTCGTCGCTCAGCGGGAAGTAGTAGCGAGGAGTGTAATCGGGCAGCAATTCCGGGTGATAAATATGGATGAAATCGGCCAGAATCAGGTCGGGCCGCAGGGTTATGTCGTCGAAATAGGAGGTTGCAAGAGTGTTACATCCGTAGATTCTGTGGCACTTGAATGCTTTGAAGTTTTCGTAGGGCTGATATTCGGCTTTGAGGTCGGCGTAGGTGAGATTGCCCGCGGCGGCATACTTTATGAGCCAGAAATCGGCGTCGCACCCCCTCTCATACACCTCCTCAAAGCTCTTGTGCACGCTGTTCTCCCCGGGGATGTCGGCAAAGATGTAGCTGGCGCCGGCATCGCGCTGCATACAGCCGATGTAGCTGCCGCCGGAGGGGACCGCCCAGGTCTGCCCCCACTTCTTCTCAAGAATTAAAGAAGGTCTTGAGCTGACGCCCGCAGCTTTCTCTTTAAGAGAATTATAGCGGCTGCAGACATCTGCAAAAATAGAGTCGGCCCTCTGCTCGCAGCCCAGCAGCAGACCGTAGAATTTTATCCACTCGGTGCGCCCCAGCGGGTGGGCCTCCATATAGTCGGCCGCCTCCACTATGGGGATTCCGAGCTTCTCCGCCGCGCCGTAGCCGCTGTTCTCGAACGGCGAGGCTATTATGGCCTCGGTGCCGAGTTCAATGATTTTCTCCACATTGGGGGCAGTGGAATTACCGATGTTGGCAATAGTGTGGTTTTCAACCGCTTCCCGCACCTTATCTGAAGTGATGTATTCAGGCTCGCAAACCCCCGCGATGCACTCCAGCGCTCCCAGGCGCTCTGCCAGCGAAGAGTGCACGGAGGTGTAAATCACCGCCCGCCGCACGGGCGTCGCAATCAGGGTCCCCTGCGCCGAGAGGGTGTCGCCAAGGCCGGGGCGCCTGGAGAGCAGCTCCCGGGAGGCAAGAATGTAGGTCCGGCGCGTTTTGAGGGTATCCCAGGGGTCGCGCAGCGTCACCCTGTCATAATCCCCGCAGCGGGCAATCTTGAGGCCGCGGGCGTAGATCAGAGTGTCGCAGGAGACAGCCTCCGCGCTCGAGGCAGAGGAGGTGCCCCGGCATCCCGCAGCAGAGAGCAGGGCGGCCAAAGCCAAAGTGCAAAGAAATGGTCTATTCATTTGTGTTTCTTGTAGAAATCGGGTTTTATCTCAACAAAGAATTCAAAATTGCGCCCAGGCATAGGACGGTGGAGCACCGACTCGTACTCTTCATTGAAAATGTTGTTCACTGCAAGCTTGAGCGAGAGCTGCGAGCCGCCGCGGAGGTTGAAGCGCTTCTCCAGCACAATGTCATTCATAAAGTATGGCAGCACCCGGCCGACCTTGGTGGACATATCGTTGTCGCTGGTGGTGTAACGCTCGCTGTACCAACACCATTTATAGGTCAACTTCCAGCTTTTGTACAGCAGCGAGCCAATGGCCGACGACGAGAACAGCGGCACATACACCAGCTGCTTGCCGATGGCCTCGTCGGCCCAGCTGGCGGGGTCGCCCTGATTGATGGAGGGGGTCCAGGCAAACGACGCTGACCCCTCCGCACTCATCTCACGGGATATTTTCCACTCCCCTTTGGCGCTGCTCTCAATGCCGTAGGCGTGCACCCTAAGCACATTGCGCGGGGTCCAGAACCCCTTGAAGGTGGGGATCCACACAATCCAGTTGTCTATGTATGAATCGAACCAGGTGGCGGAGAGCGACAGGCTGCCCAGAGGGTCGCTGAAAGCGCTGTAAGAGAGGCCGGCATCGTAGCTGAAGCCGCTCTCGGGCAGCAGGTCGGGGTTGCCGCCCGGCTGGAAATAGAGATCGTTGAGAGATGGATAGCGGTAGTTGCGGCTGGCGGACGCCTTTGCAGTCAAATTGGGGCATATCTGCCAGTCGAGGTTGATTACCGGAATAATCGGTGCAAGTTCTTTGCCGTAGAGCTCTTCCCGCAGGGCGCCGGAGAGGCCCAGCACGGGGGTGACATTCCATTTGAAGCCCAGATAGGCGCTGGACTCGAACCGCCCCTGGATATACCCCACGGTGACCTTGCCTGAAGCGGCGCCGGAGCCCGCCGCCAGGTTGGCCGCGCTGCGGTCTTCGCTTGTCACAAAATGCTGATATGCCGCAATCTGCCCCGTCAACATAAAGTTTTCATTCAGCATCCATTTATCCTGCGCCTGCAGGTGGAAAGTGTTGATGAGGCTGCGGCTGGAGATCATTGCGGCCATAGTGCCGTTGCCCTTGTCGCGGGCAAAATCGTAGGTGCTGCGCGTGTGCAGCCAGCCGGCGCGCGCAGCCACTATATGCCGCCCCAAGGTGCGGTTCCACTCGGCCGCCACACGGGCGGAATGCTCCCCCTGCTCGTTGGTGTAGCTCACCCCGGGGCGGTAATCGACGCTCAGGAAGGGGACGCCCCGCCGCGATGCGGCAAGCCACCCCTTGAGGGAGAAAGTGCCGCCGCCGGAGCCGTTGAAGTAGAACTCCTGCAGCAGATTTAGGTCGCGTATGGCCCCGCAGCGGTTGGTGTCGATGGGGTAATAACTGCCGGTGGGGATTCCGGCGGAATCGTAGGTGTATTCCTTTTTGTTGTAATTGCGGTAGCGGAAGTCGTTTTTGCTCACAGTGGCGGCGGCGCGGGTGGAGGTGCGCCAGCGGCGCGCCCCGTAATCGACCCGCAGGAAAGCATCTAAAGTAGAGAATGAGCCCGCGCCCACTGCAGCGCTGACATCCAAGCCTTTGGTCTTGGCAGCAGATGTGGACAGCAGCACTGCGCCGCCCAGTCCTCCACCCGCCACGCTCAGCGAAGAGGAGCCGTGCAGCAGGCCGGCGCGGTCGGTGAAATACGAGGGAATGGTGCTGAAGTCGGTCATCCCCAGCATCGGGGAGTTGATTTTGATGCCGTTCCAGAGCACCTGCGTGTGGGATGCGGCGGTGCCGCGGAAGCTCACCGTGGCCAGCGAGCCGCGTCCGTATTGCTTGACATAAATAGCTGTGTTGTAGGTCAGCACATCGGCCATTGATTGTGACAGTGCAAGTTTGAGAGAGGCGGAGTCAATCTCGCTTTTCTGGAGTCCGATTTCGCTGAGGGGGCGGGCCGCCACCACAGAAGAGGAGCCGATGGGGGTCACCAGCGAAGGGTCGCCGTTCCACCACTCGTCCTGGGCCGCCGCGACCTGGCAGCAAAAAAGCAGGGCGCACAGCGGCAGAATGCGCAATTGCCGCCCGGCAGAGCCGCGGAGAGATTGAATATGCCGCAGAAAAGTCATTGCGCCTCCCTCCAGCAGAAGCCGCCGGGGTTGACCCCTACGGTGAATGTGTCCAGCAGGGTGGCCCCGTCGGCGCTGTAGCGGCTCACCACCCCGTTCTGGGTGTAGTCGATGGCGTCGCTCACATATATTTCCCCGCTGGCGGGGTCCACGGTCATCGCATAGAAGAGAGCCCCCTCCCCCTCGATCAAGGGCTCTGAAGGGAGGGCGGCGGCCTCTATGTCCATCTTGTAGACCCCGCCGTTTATCCAGTAGATGCACTCCGCGCCGGGGCCCGCCACCAGGCTGCGCGGAGAGCTCCCCATCGGGAAGGTGAAAGTACGCGTCACGCAGAAGGTTTCGGGATCGATGCGGCACAGGGTCGGCGCCTCATAGCCATAGGGGCTCCCCTCGTAGCCGCCGTCGGTGATCGCCCACAGAAAGCCGCTGCGGTCGGCCACAATCGCAGAGGGCTGCAGCCCCACCTCCAGCGAGGCGTCTATGGTGTCGGTCTCGGTGTCGAGGCGTAGAATGCGGTTCTGGTAGGACCAGCAATTTATATAAATATATTTTCCTATCTGCACCATCATCTCGGTGGAGCCTGTCTCAAAATCCATATCGGTGGCCACAAAGCCGGTGATGGTGCGGCTTTCAAAATCCACTATGAAAATGCGCGGGTCCCAGATCTGGGTCACATAGGCCTTGGTGTCGGAGACAAAATGGATATGGCGGGGGCTGGTGAAGCCGGTGACGCGCCCCTTTTCGCGGAATGTGGCGGGGTCGATGGCGAATATGACCCCGGAATTGTTAACCACAGCATAGCAGAGGCCGCCGCGCACCGTCATCGACTGCAGCACGTCCCCGATCGGGAAGGCGTTGGCGCGCACGAACACTTCGTTTTCCGCGTTGCGCGCTTCGGGGTCATAATAGGTGAGCGAGGCGTTGCCGTACATATAATTGCCCTCGCATAAAACAAAAAGACCCCTGCGGGAGAGGTCCACGGAAAAACTCTCCTCTTCCCGGGGGCCGTATTTCATACAGGAGACGGCCGCCAGACAAAGCAGAGCTATGGAAAAAAGCCTTTTCAAGGGCTACATCGGGGAGGTGTTGATGGAGAGGTCCTCAAAACCGCAGACCTCGGTGGAGAGCTCTCCCAGCCAGCCGCTCTTGGCATTGACGGCCGTCTGAACCTTGATGAAATCGATATACTTGAGATTTGCGGCGCTGCCGTCGGCATTCATCGCATTGCCGATGCGGAAGGTGTTGCCGCGCAGCGTCACGCTGGTGTCGGTGTAGACATCGAATATGTCGGAGCCGTAATTGTCGGCATAGCCCCAGCCGTAGTTGGGATTGACCCAGTAGGTGCCGTTGCCGCTCTGGTCGTAGTTGAGCGCCTTGAGGCGGGTGCCGGAGAGGGTGTATTCGCTCCCCCCTACCCATTCGGGCCAGTAGCTGGCCTGGCTGTGGTAGGCGGCCAGATAGTCGATGCTCCCCTGCCCCCCTTCGCTGTCGCTCCAGCGCACATCCGAGCCCGACTCGGTGGGGCGGTAATAGGTCACGCTGTAGTCCTGCAGGGTATATTCGGAGCCGGTGTCGCTGCCGCGCAGCTCATACCAGGCATCGTCGGGGATGCCGTTGCCGTTGTCGTCCGCCGCCACATACACCACGCCGGGCTCGCTGCCGCCCGGGAGGGCGTTGCAGTAGATTGCAAAATCGTCACCCCCCATATTCACTATGCTGTGGTCAAATGTCACGACGATATACCCGCCAAAGCCTCCCAGGCTCACGAATTTGCGCGAATTGAGGCGTCCGAGCGCCCAATCGCAGGCGGCCTGTGCCGTGCGGATGCCGCCAAGGGCTGTGGCCTCGTCGCCGATGAACTGCCCCGGGGCGGGTGTATAATCGCAGACCTTGCTCGCATACACCGAGCTGTTGCCGTCCGCCGCGCGATAGTAGGGCCCCAGCGAGGGGGTCTCTATCGTTTTACTAAAGTTGCAACCACAAGCCACCAGTGCCGCTGCGGCAAGGGAGGTGAATGCAAGGCAAAGTCTGCGTGTTTTCATAAATGATTATTCTTCGTCAACCTTGATGACTATGTTGTCGTAGGCGAAATATGCGGGGGCGTTGAAGCCGTAGTCGCCATAGCAGTCACTGGTGCCGCACACCTGGAAGGCGAGGCCATACACATTGCCCAGCACATACAGGGGAACGGTTTCCCAGGCGATGCTCTTGGCGATGCTCTTGGTGCCGCTCTTTATGGCCTCCACTTCCGAGCCTAAGAGCAGGTCAAACTCAAAGGGGGTGCCGGTTGCCTTGCCGTTCATATCCAGGCCGTACACCTTCACGGAAATCTTGGAAGAGGAGCCCAGGGGGCCGAAGAAGCCGTCGCCGTTGACTGCGGAGTTGAGCAGATAGCTGGTGGGGCATACGTCAAAGCTCATCACCATATGCGCGTGTTTGTCCTTGAAAATGAGGGCGGGGAAAGCCGCACCCTCTGCTGTGGGATCGGCATAGCCGTAGTGGACGGCGAAATTCTTGCCGCTCGCGGGAGCTGCGGGGACTTCGAGCTGACGCAGGTAGCCTGCGCCCGCATAGTCGGCCACGACATAGTTGGAGATCACCTCGCCGCCGCTGGAGAAGCACACGCTGCCCCAGGAAGAGGGGAATCCGTCAAAGCCGAGCTGGCTCTGGGCATCGACCCAGGTGTAGTTCACGTTGTAGGCGTAAGTCTCGGGGTTCATCTCGCCGTAGAGCAGGCTGCCGCCATACTGGGGGCTGTCTATGAGGGCGGCGAATGCGGCGTCCTCGAAATCCACGGTCACGGTTTTTTCAGAATCCTTGGTGCAGGAAGCAAGCAGGATCGACGCGGCAACTGCCGCAGAGAAAATTTTGAATGTCTTTTTCATATCCTTTTTTTTGAACATTGCCTTTATAAACATCGTCCGGGGATATGGCAGTTGCTTGCCCAAAAAGAGAAGCGTCGCACCCATAATCCCGCAGGCGGAGTAAATGCTTCCCGGGAGGTCTTCTGGCTTCTCTCTGCCGGCGACGCCTTCCCGGCCCTCAGGGGCCAGTGACATACGTGTCGCGGCATTTGAGCCCGTTGGGGGCGCGCCAGGGCGCCGACAAAAAGGCTGAGAGTTACAGCAGCGGGTACTGCGCAGGTCTTTCACCTGACTTCCCTTTTCCGAAATGCAGAGCAAAAGTAGATTATTGCATCCTAAGTTCAAAATCATTTTTCTATCTTCGCGCCACATCTCTAAGAAGTTAATGAAAAGGATATTCTTTGCCATATTGACGGCCGCCGCGCTGCTGAGCACTTCTGCCGCCGCGCAGGAGGCAGATATGAACGACGCCATCACCGACCTCTACGGCCAGCTGGAGGCATACAGCGCCAATCTGGACACCATAATGAGCCGCTACGAATCGCAGCGCGCCGCGTCGTGGGAGCAGATGAACAAGGGGCTGCAGCAGTGCCAGCAGTATTCCATAGTGCTCTACGGCAAGCAGAGCGGGCGCTTCTTTGCCCTGGCGCGCGCCTATCAGGACCTGGAGGATGTGCTGGAGCAGTATCAGGTGGGCGGCCACCCCTTTGAGAAGTGGAAAAACAACATCGACACCGAGATAGACCGCTACGGACAGCTTAAGAATCTGCTGGGGGACATCGACACCCTTAACACCGCCGCCAGCGAGGCGCAGCGGCAGTGCATCGCCCTCTGCAGCGACCTTAACCGCCGCCTGAACAAGATGCAGAGCGAGATCTATTCCGACAACGAGAAGTTCGAGAACTCCGCCGCCCGTATGCAGGAGATGGTGGAATACAACGCCGCCCATTTCGAGAAAATCCGCCGCGAGGTGTTTATGGAGCGCGGCGCCTCCTACCTCTTTATCCTGGGCCATCTGAAGCCCTTTGTGGGAGGCATCGTGCGCGACCTCAAGGAGGGGGCGGAATCGCTGGCGGCCAACCGCACGCTGCTGCGGCAGAACATAATAATGGCGATAACCCTCGCCTCGCTGCTGTTTTTGTCGTATCTGCTCTCGATGGTGCTGCTGGGGCGCGCCCTGCCGCAGAAGCTGCGCACAGACGAGTTCAAGGCCAAGAAAAAGCTCATCACAGCCGCCGCCACAATCACCCTGTTCGTGATTCTGGGCTCCTTTGCCGGACACACCTTTATGACGGGATTCAGCAATCTGGCGTCGCTGGATCTGATGATCTACGGCTTTCTGATAGTGGACATATTCGTGATCAGCGCCGTCCTGCGGTTCGACGCCGCGGAGGCCAGAAGCGTGATGCGCTGCTACAATCCGATACTTGTCACCGCCCTGGTGTTCATAATCTTCCGCCTGCTGCTCTCGGGCAACAACGTCATCCGGCTGGCGGTGCCGCCGCTGATGCTGCTCTCGCTCATCTGGCAGATCAGCGCCCTTATGCACCACGGACAGTTCAGCGAGCGCTTCTCCGCCATCACTCTGTGGCTCACCTGCGTCATCACCGGCATCACCTGCCTCATCAGCCTGGGCGGACGCACCTTCCTGGCGCTGATGCTCATAATATTCTGGATTGTGCAGCTCACCGGTATGGAGGCCATCAAGTGCATCCACAGCCTTTTCAATAAAAAGCGCGCGGGCAAGGAGAGCCGCGCGGCGCGCCTGTGGCTCAACCCCACCGTCACCAAGCTGATAGTGCCGGTGCTCAGCGTGCTGTCGTTCTCCATCAGCTTCCGCTGGGCCGCGTCGATGTTCAGTATGCGCAGCTGGGCCGAGAGTCTGCTGCACAGCAATATGGCTGGGGCCGAGAGCACTCTCAACATCACCGTGAGCGGTCTGCTGGTGCTGCTTTCGCTCGCATTCGTAATAATCTGGGCGCTGTATATGGTCAAGACGGCGCTGCAGGAGATTTACAAGGAGAATTACACCACCGGGGCCATACCGCTTATAATGACTCTGGGCAGCATACTCGTCTGGTTTCTCTACGCAGTGGTCTGCATCAAGGTTCTGGGCATCAACAGCACCGGCCTCATCGCCGCTATGGGCGGTATGGGAGTCGGCCTGGGCTTTGCCCTCAAGGATACTATCAACGAGCTGTTCTGCGGGCTGACGCTGCTGATGGGGCGCGTGCATCTGCACGATTACATCGAGTGCGACGGGGTGCGGGGCAAGATTGTGGATGTGGGGATGCGCACCACCACCATCGACACGCTGGACGGCTGCGTGATAGCTTTTCCCAACAGCCAGCTGCTGGCCAAGAATTTCAAGAATCTCTCCAAGAGCCACAATTGGGAGTTGTGCACTTTGCGCGTGGGTGTGGGCTACGGCACTGATGTGGAGCGGGCGCGCACTGTGATTCTGGAGTGTCTGGAGCCGGTTAAGGAGAAGATTTCGTATAAGGAGCCGATGGTGTTGCTGGGCAATTTCGGCGACAACAGCGTGGATTTGGATCTCAAGTTGTGGATGTTGACCAAGGATCGGGTGGCGTTGCTGGCCGATATCCGGGAGCGGATTTACAAGGCGTTCGAGAAGGAGGGCATCGAGATTCCCTTCCCCCAGCGGGATATCCATATTATAAGTTAAGAGTTTAGAGTTTAGAGTTTACGTTATATGACAGAGAAGAAATTCAGTCCCGAGACGCTGTGCGTGAAAGCAGGCTGGAACCCGGGGAAAGGCGAAACCCGCCAGGTGCCCATCTACCAGAGCACCACATTCAAATACGAAACCAGCGAGCAGATGGCCAACCTCTTTGACCTCAAAGAGGCAGGCTACTTCTACACCCGCCTCCAGAACCCCACCAACGACTTCGTCGCGGCCAAAATCGCCGCCCTCGAAGGGGGCACCTCCGCAATGCTCACCTCCTCCGGCCAGGCCGCCAACCTCTTCGCAGTGCTCAACCTGTGCGAATGCGGCGACCACATCGTGAGCTCCGGCACCATCTACGGCGGCACCTTCAACCTGCTTGGGGTGACCCTCAAGAAAATGGGCATCGAATGCACATTCGTGGACGCCGACGCCAGCGAAGAAGAAATCTCCGCCGCCTTCCGCCCCAACACCAAGCTCCTCTTTGGCGAAACCCTCACCAACCCCGGCGTCAACGTGCTGGACATCGAGAAATTCGCCCGCATAGCCCACAGCCACGGCGTCCCCCTGATTGTGGACAACACCTTCCCCACCCCCGTCAACTGCCGCCCGATTGAATTCGGCGCCGACATAGTGACCCACTCCACCACCAAATATATGGACGGCCACTCGGCACAGGTAGGCGGCGCAATCGTGGACAGCGGCAAATTCGACTGGACGGCCAACGCGAGCCGCTTCCCAGCAATGACGCAGCCCGACGACTCCTACCACGGCATTGCATACGCCACAACATTCGGCGAGAAAGCCTTCATCACCAAGGCCACCGTGCAGCTGATGCGCGATTTGGGCAGCATCCCCTCCCCCTTCAATGCCTATCTTCTGAACCTCGGGCTGGAGAGCCTGCAGGCCAGAATGGCGCGCCACTGCGCAAACGCACAGATTCTGGCGGAATACCTCGCCGCAAACAGCGAAATCGCCTGGGTCAAGTTCCCCGGCCTCAAGAGCGACAAATACCACGAACTCGCGCAGAAATACTTCCGCGAAGGGCGCAGCAGCGGCGTGATGTGCTTCGGCCTCAAGGGGGGCCGCGAGCGCTGCATCAAATTTATGGACAGCCTCAAGCTGGTGAACATAGTGACCCACGTGGCCGACGCCGCCAGCTGCGTGCTGCACCCCGCCAGCCACACCCATCGCCAGCTCACTGACGAGCAGCTCATTGCCGCCGGCGTGCAGCCCGACCTGGTGCGCTTCTCGGTGGGTCTGGAAGACCCCGCCGACATCATCGCCGACTTTGAGCAGGCCTTCGCCGCATCAAGATAAATTTGGAGATTTGAAATTTATGGCGTAATCTTGCCGCCGCAATACGACAGACAATGAATTTCAACAGCGCATTCTTCTTTTACTTTTGGTTCTTTGCACCGACAGTGTGAAGCGGAATGCTGATGTAAAAATTCGAACAGATATCATCCCGCTTCAGTTTGAGGCGGGATTTTTTTTAGGACAAAAATGAAGAGAGTAGCAATTCAGGGCATCAGGGGGTCATTCCACGACATCGCCGCCCACCAGTATTTCCAGGGCGAGCAGCTGGACATAATCTGCTGCGAAACATTCGAGCAGGTGTTCGCCAGCGTCAAGGCCGACCCCACAATCATCGCCCTCGTGGCCATAGAAAACACCATTGCCGGCAGCCTGCTGCACAACTACGAGCTGCTGCGCGCCAGCGGCCTCAGCGTGGTGGGCGAGCACAAGCTGCACATCAGCCACAGCCTCCTCTGCCTGCCGGAAGATGACTGGGACAGCCTGAGCGAGGTCAACAGCCACCCCGTGGCTCTGATGCAGTGCCGCCAGTTTCTGGAGAATCACCCCTCGCTCAAGGTGGTCCAGGGGGGCGACACCGCCTCCAGCGCCCGCGCCATAGCCGAGGGGCATATGAAGGGCCACTGCGCCATCTGCCACAAAGACAACGCCGCCGTCTACGGCCTCAAGGTTTTGGAGGAGTCCATAGAAGACAACAAGCACAACTTCACCCGCTTTCTGGTGTGCACCGACCCCGGCAAGAGCGCGTTTATGCGCCCTATGGAGAGCTGCGACAAAGCCTCGCTGGTGTTCACCCTCCCCCACGAGAAAGGCTCCCTGAGCCAGGTGCTCAGCATCCTGAGCTTCTACGACATCAGCCTCACCAAAATCCAGTCGCTGCCTCTGATAGGGCGCGAATGGGAGTATATGTTCTACATCGATGTGATTTACGGCAATCTGACCCGCTTCCGCCAGAGCGTGGACGCGATAACCCCGCTCACCAGCCACCTGACCATCCTGGGCGAATATGCCGCCGCCACCAAAACCAATTGACAGACACCAATTATGACACTCAACATACAACCTCTCAACCTCCCGGGCGTGGAAAACAAACGCCCCCTGATTATCGCCGGCCCCTGCTCTGCAGAGAGCGAGGAGCAGGTTATGACCACCGCACGCGACCTCTGCGGCCGCGGCTTCAAGATTTTCCGCGCCGGGGTGTGGAAGCCCCGCACCAAGCCGGGGGGATTCGAAGGGCGCGGAGAGGAGGCCCTCCCCTGGCTGCGCAGGGTTCACGACGAGCTGGGAATGCTCACCGCCACCGAGGTCGCCACGCCGGAGCACGTCCGCCTGGCCCTCGAATACGGCGTGGACCTGCTCTGGGTGGGGGCCCGCACCACCGCCGACCCGTTTGCGGTGCAGGCGGTGGCCGACGCCCTTGAGGGGCACGACATCCCGGTGCTGGTCAAGAACCCGGTGAACCCCGACCTCGAGCTCTGGATAGGGGCGCTGGAGCGCATCGGCCGCGCCGGCATCACCCGCCTGGGAGCCATCCACCGCGGCTTCACCACCTACGACAAGACCATCTACCGCAACCAGCCGATGTGGCACATCCCCATCGAGCTGAGCCGCCGCATTCCGGGACTGCCCATAATCTGCGACCCCAGCCACATCGGCGGCAAGCGGGAGCTCGTGGCCCCGCTCTGTCAGCAGGCGCTGGACCTGGGCCTCTACGGAATGATAATCGAGAGCCACTGCAACCCCGCCGTGGCGCTGAGCGACGCCGCGCAGCAGGTCACCCCGGAGCAACTGAGCTACATTGTGGAGCATCTGACGGTGCGCAGCGAAACCTTCAGCACGGAGGACATCCGCGACCTGCGCCGCCAGATAGACGAAATCGACGACACCATAGTGGAGATTCTGTCAAAAAGGATGCGCGTCTGCCGCGAAATCGGGCAGTACAAAAAGGAGCACAATATGACGATAGTCAGCACCCCGCGCTACAGCGAGATACTGCAGCAGCGCTCCCTGCAGGGAGAAAAATGCCAGATGGACGGCGAATTCATAAAGCTGGTGTTCGGCGCCATCCACAAGGAGAGCGTCCGCCAGCAGATGGCCATCATCAACCGATCTGACTCAGAATAAAGTCGCACTTGTGCCGGTTGCCCAGCGTCTTGCCCTTGTCGCAGGAGAGCTTGACGCAGTCGTGCCACTCGCGGCTCTCGGTGATGCGTCCCTTGGTGAGCTTGATCACGATGTTGGAGGGGGTGCAGCCCGTCACGTCGCAGGTCAGGAAGGTGCCCACGCCGTATGAATCCTGCACGCGGCCGGCGCAATACTTGTGGATTTCGATGGCCCTGTCTATGTTGAGGCCGTTGCTGTACACGACCTGCTTGTGGGCCGGGTCGATGCCCAGCGAGCGGTATTTGGCTATGATTTTCTCCGTCTGCTCCTCTTCGTTGCCGCTGTCCACCCGCAATCCCTTGTACATCATTGCCATTCGCTTGGAGAGATTGCCAAAGAAGACCTTGTCGCCAAAGCAGTCGTAGAGATAAATTCCGTTGTCTCCGTCAAACACGTCGGAGAACTTCTTCATCACATTGAAGTTGCACTCGAACACCCCGCTCACGATCTCCTCAAAGCTGATGAGCTGGTGGGACATCGTGCCCAGGCAGGGGAGGTCGTTTTTCATAGCCAGCCACACATTGGATGTGCCGGTGAACTTGCCGCTCCAGCCGCCGCGGCGGTAGACCTCCGCCATTGTGCGCACCACCATCTCCTGATGCGCAAAGCTCAGGCGGCGGCGGGTGCCCATATCGCCCAGCACCAGCCCGGCGCCGAATATGCGCTCCGACTTCTCGCGGGCGCGGCGCTCTTCAAGGGCGGCGTCGTAGCGCTCGAAATCGCCGTTGATCGTGTGCATAAGCTCCGACACGCACGAGAGCAGCGGCATCTCCCACATTATTGTGGAGAACCACTTGCCCGCCACCTTTATGTCAAGATGCCCCTCGGCATCCTGGCTGATCTTGACCTCGGAGGGCTTGAAGCGGTAGCCGCGCAGGTAGGTGAAGAACCACAGGGGCAGCCAGGGGCAGCGCACCTTCATATAATTCACCTCCTCGTCGGTGATCACCACGCCCGCCATATAATTCACCTGCTCCTGCAGCAGGGCGTCGAAGCCCTTGGGATACACCGTGCCGTTGCGGTCTATGAAAGAGTATTCCACCTCCGCGCGGGGGTACTGCTCCAGAATGTAATACTGGCAGGTGAACGTATAAAGGTCGTTGTCTGTAAAGTGGTTGATTATCTGTCTCATATAGTGGTGCGGAAAGATTAGAGTCCGCGCTCTTTCTTGATTTGTTCGTATGCCTGCTGCACCTTCTTGAACTTCTCTTCTGCAGCTTTCTGCACATCCTCGCCCAGAGTGGCGACTTTGTCGGGGTGATATTTGAGAGCCATCCGCTTGTAGGCCTTGCGCACCTCGTCGTCGGTGGCGGTGGACTCGATGCCCAGCACCTTGTAGGCCGAATCGGCCGCGCCGCGGTACATATTAAGCAGCGAATCGCGGTCGGTGTTGTAGAGCCCGATGGCGGCGGCTATGCTCTCCAGGACATCCACCACGGGCTTGCTCATCCCGTCGCACTGCCCCAGCTGCACCAGATACTGGAACAGCTGCAGCCGCTGCGAATAGTTCATATAAATCTTTATCTGCGCCCCGACCTCGTAGATGTTGATATCCTTGGTCATCAGGGTGCGGACAATCTGCTCCGACTGCTCGGCGGCGGCGCTGCCGAAGTTGGTGCGGATAAAACTCTTGATTGTGGCCAGCTCGGAGTCGCTCACCTTGCCGTCGGCCTTGACCACGGCGGTGGAGAGCACCAGCAGGCTCATCATAAAGCTGCTGCGCTGGTTGTTGCGGTTCTCTTCTGCAGATGCGGCGCGGCGCTGTTTGCCCTCTCCGCCATCCACCAGCTTGACATCGTCTGCCAGGTCAAAGAAGGTGCCTATCAAAAAGCCGAGCAGCCCTCCTATCGGATTGATAAGACAGCCGAAAAACCCGAACAGCCACTTCTTGCCACCCATCTAGATGTCCATTATGAAGGCGCGGCGCGTCTTGTGCACTTCGTGGGGCAGATGGCTCCAGAAGTTTATCATCTTGTTGTTGTCGACAAGCGTGCAGTTGGTCTCGGCCTGCTTGAATCCCTTTCTCTTGAACACGGGATAGAGAGACGACACGATGAGGGCGTTGACCCCTTTGGCCTGATAGTCGGGCCGCACGGCAATCAGCAGGAATTCCACCGTGTCTCCCTGATTGAAATAGAGCGAGCGCAGCAGATGCACCCACCCGAAGGGGAAGAGGCGGCCGTGGCACCTGGCGATAGCCTTGGCCAGCGAGGGAATCATCAGCGCCGCCCCCACAATCTCGTTCTTCTCGTTCAGGATGAGCGGAATCAGCTCAAAGTCGGCAAACGAGATGTAGTCCGAGACATATTTGTCTATCTGACGGTCGCTCAGATGGGAGAAACCGTACAATTCTGCATAGCACTGGTTCAGGAGGTCGAACACCGGCTTGGCGTAGTATTTCTTCATCTCGCGGGCATTCTTTGCAAAATGCACCCGGAGGCCGTTGCGCTGCTTCACCAGATCGGTCAGAGCGTCAAAACGCTCCGGCAGGCTTTCGGGCATTGTGATTATCTGCTCTATCCAGTCGGCGCCGAGGCCCAGGCCGTAGCGCTCGTAATACTCGATGTAATAAGGGTAGTTGTAGATGGTGGCCATAGTGGCGATGCGGTCGTAGCCGCTTGTCAGGGCACCTTCGCGGTCAAAGTCGGTGAAGCCCATCGGCCCCTCCAGCTTGTTCATCCCGCGCTCCTTGCCCCACGCGCAGACGGCATCCAGCAACGCCTTGCACACCTCATAATCCTCTATGAAATCTATCCAGCCGAAGCGGACCACCTTGTGGTGCCAGGTTTCGTTGGCGCGATGGTTTATCAGAGCCACCACCCTGCCCACAATCTTGCCGTCGCGATATGCCAGCATAGGCTGGGCCTCGCAAAACTCAAATGAGGGGTTCTTCTTGGGGTCGAGTGTATTTTTTGTATCAAAAGTGAGCTCGGGGACATAGTAAGGGCAGTCGCGATAGAGTTCAATCGTGAAATTCACGAACTTGTTCATCTGGCGCCGCGTCTTTACCGGGACAATCGAGACAGTCATAATCTGATATTAAGTTATTTGTCAATCTGCAAAGATAGCATTTTAGAGCGAAAAACCATAAGCGCCGCCCCACCCCGCCTCCGGGCAATAAAAAAGCCGCTGAAAATCAGCGGCTTGAAACAAACTTGGGAAGGTGCTACTTTTTAAGCAGCTCGGCGCTGCGGTGCACAAAGTCGGCGAGAGCCTTGCCCTTGAGCAGCCCTGCGGAGAGCAGCGCCAGGTCGGTGAGCTGCTTAAGCAGCTGATTGTCTGCGCAGAGGCCCCCTTCGCTCTCGCGAATCTGCTTGATGAGGGCGTTGTCGGCATTCACGCTTACATTGTAGAAGGCGGGCATATCGCCATACACCGCCATACCGCCGCTCACCTTGGCCATATCCTGATAGCGGCGCATAAACTCGCCCTGGGTGATGGTGATGGCGTCGGCATCCTCGCCGAGATTCTGCAGCGCGACCTCGAACTTGCCCTCGGAAGGGAGGATTTTTGCGAACTCCTCGTCGAGATGCTTCTTTTCATCCTCAGAGAGCTCCACATTCTTGACCTCCTCCTTCTCTATGAGTTTCTCCAGCACGTCGGAATCGACGCGAACAAACTGGCTGTCGGGGATTTTCTGCTCCAGCAGCCCCACGAAGTGGGCGTCGAGGGTGCAGTCCATCACCAGGACGTCGTATCCCTTGGCCTTGGCCGCCTCAATCTGGGTGTACTGCGCCACGGGGTCGTTGGTGTAGAGGTACACGACCTTCTTGTCCTTGTTGGTCTGGTTGGACTCGATTGCGGCGCGGTAGTCCTTGAACTTGAAATACTTGCCGTCGGTGTTCTTCATCAGGGCAAAGTCCAGCGCCTTCTCGCAGAACTTGGCGTCGGTAATCATACCGTACTCGATGAATATCTTGAGGTCGTCCCACTTTGCCTCGAAGTCGGAGGGGTTCTCGCGGGCGATTTCGTCAAGCTTGTCGGCCACCTTGCGGGTGATGTAGCCGCTGATCTTCTTCACGTTGTTGTCGCTCTGCAGATAGCTTCTGGAGACGTTGAGCGGGATGTCGGGGGAGTCTATCACGCCGTGCAGCACAGTCATGAACTCCGGCAGGATGTTCTCCACCGAGTCGGTCACGAACATCTGGTTGCAGTAGAGCTGCACCTTGTTGCGCGAGAGGTCCATACGGTCCTTGATCTTGGGGAAGTAGAGGATGCCGGTCAGATTAAAGGGGTAGTCCACATTCAGATGGATGTGGAACAGCGGGTCGTCCTGCATCGGATAGAGCTCGCGGTAGAACTTGTCGTAGTCCTCGTCCTTGAGCTCGGAGGGCTTGCGGGTCCAGATGGGCTCGCAGTTGGTGATGAGATTGTCCTTCTCGCCGTCTACATACTTGCCGTCCTTCCACTCCTGCTCCTTGCCAAAGCGCACCGGAACCGGCATAAAGCGGCAGTACTTCTTGAGCAGCTGCTCCAGTTTGTAGCGGTCGGCAAAGCCTTCGTCCTCCTCTGTGAGGTAGAGGGTGATGGTGGTGCCGCGCTGCGTGCGGTCGGAGGGCTCCATTGTGTATTCGGGGTCGCTGTGGCAGGTCCATTTGACCGCCTTGGCCCCCTCCTTATATGAGAGTGTGTCTATCTCCACCTTGCTGGAGACCATAAACGCGGAGTAGAAGCCCAGGCCAAAGTGGCCGATGATGCTTTGGTCCTTGTATTTCTCCAAGAATTCGCCTGCAGAGGAGAATGCGATCTGGTTGATGTATTTGTCAACCTCCTCTTCCGTCATACCTATGCCGCGGTCGGTGATGGAGATGGTCTTGACCTTCTTCTCCTCCCCCTCTTTCTCGCCGGGGACGGTGACTTCGCCGGTGGCGATGTCAATCGTGAGGTCGCCCAGCTCGCCGGCATAAGAGCCGTTGGAGGCGAGGGTCTTGAGCTTCTGGGTCGCGTCCACCGCATTCGCCACGATTTCGCGGATGAAAATGTCGTTGTCGCTGTAAAGGAATTTTTTGATCACCGGGAAAATGTTCTCGGTTGTAACGCCTATTTTACCTGTTGCCATATCTTGTGTTTTTTATATTCCGGGGAGGCGACAGGGCAAAAAGAGTACCAGCGGAGGCTGGACTGACAAAATGACAAAAAAAGAGAAGCTCATTTCTGAACTTCTCTTTTTGTGGGAGCTGAGGGAGTCGAACCCCCGACCCTCTGCTTGTAAGGCAGACGCTCTGAACCAACTGAGCTAAGCTCCCTAGCGGTTAAGCGATGCAAATATACGGCGATTTTTGATTCCTCCAAATTTTTCCGACGATTTTTTGCAAAAATTTTCACATTTTTTTGAATAAAAATGCCCGCCACAGCCCCGCAGAATGCGGTTTTGGGCGGGCGGGCATCTTTCAAATCTCTACTACTCAGCAATATGCAGAGTCATTGAGTCTATGTTGGGCATAGGGCCGTCGCAATTCTCCAGAATTATGCTGTTCAGGCCCGGCTTGAGGGTTATTTTTACATTCACGCTCTGCCACCCGCTGTCAGCCGCGCCGGTAGTGAGGGCCGAAAAACTCTGCGCCTGCTCCCCGTTCACCTTCACGGCAAAGGCGCTCTCCCCCTCGCTGGCATAGCGGATGGAGGCGACATACTCGCCGCCGCGGCAGCTGAAGACATTCTTCCACTCCAGGGTGTTGTCTGCCCCGCCGAGGCCACCGGCATAGACTCCGAGGTCGGCCGACTCGCTGCCCCTGTAGTAGGGAGACTCATACCCCTCCACGGTGGAGAACTTCTTCAGATAAGCCTCCTCTCCCTGATAGGTGCTCTTTTCGATGCGCTTTCCGCTCACAAAGAGGGCGGCGCTGGCGTGGGGCGCCAGAGTCAGGGGGAATGTGGTCTCAGCCGCAAGATCGGGACGCTCGGCGTGGGTATAGCAGTCGTACACGCTCACGGGGCCGGCAAAGCCCAGCGCCTCAAGCGAGACGTCGATGCTGCGCTCCTCCTCCGAGAGGTTCATCACCACCACGGCCCGCTTGGTGCCGAAGATGCGCTCCATATCCTTGGCCACGACATACACTTCTCCCTCGCGCTGCACCACCGGGGCGCCGATGCCCAGGCAGTCCTGGTCCATCGCTATAAGGTCGGGGTTGAGCATAATTTCGCGGGAAGAGTCATCCACTTTGCGCATATCGCACCCCATAATCAGCGGGGAGGAGGTTATGCACCAGTAGGCCATATGGGTCAGCGCCTCGTCGCGGGAGAGGCACTCGTCGCTGCCGGGCCATTTGGAGCCGATCTCAAGCATATCGCAGTCGTTGTAGTGGCCGCCGAAGGTGTATGCCTGCAGATAGAGGTTCTCATAAATTATATATGCCACGCGGGAGAACCAGGGGCGGATGTCGTAGGTGGTGCGCCACGATGTGGCAAACTCCTCCGCCCAGGTGCCGGGATAGCGCCAGCGGCAGATGTTGAGCACGATGTCCTTCTTGTCGCAGGCGGCGATGGCCTTGGCAATCTTGGTGTACTGCTCCCTCTCGTCCAGCTTGGCGTTCTGTCCGCCGCAGAAGTCGATTTTGATGAAGTCGTAGTCCCACTCGTCAAAGAAGAGGCGGCAGTCGGCCTCCTCGTGCCCCACCAGGCCGGTGCCGAGTCCGTAGGGATACTTGTTCTCGCTGCCGCAGGTGTTGTCGCCGGCATCGGTGTAGATGCCCGCCTTGAGGCCCAGGGAGTGGATATAATCGGCCACGGCCCTCATTCCGCTCGGGAACAGCTCCTTATTGTACTGGAAGTTGCCCGCCGAGTCGCGGGGGACCTGGAAGCCGTCGTCTATGTTGATGAACTTGTAGCCGGCGTCGGCATAGCCCAGAGTGGCCACCGCCTTGGCCTGGTCTTTCACCAATTCTTCGTTGATATTGAGCTGGAAGGCGTTCCAGAAGCTCATACCCATCGTGGGGCGGCGGTCCACAGAATATTCGATGCTGTAGTCCCGCTCGCAAGAGGCGGCCAGCAGAATTGCGCCGGCGGCCAGCAGAATTGCTCCTCTCTTCATTTATTTGATTTTTTTAATGGTCATACGGTCGATCGAGGGAATCTTCTCGGCAGGGTTGCTGAGGCGGACGGTGTTCCAGCCCTTGTTCAGGTTCACCTTGACGTTGGTCTCCTGCCACTCCAGCTCGCCGCCGGTGGTGAGTGCCTCCAGAGTCGCCACTTCGCCGCCATTCACGCTCACGCTCATATTGCGCGCGTCGGGGCAGGCATAGCGCAGGGTGAGGGCATATTCCCCACCCTTCTCGCTGTAGACGTTGCGCCACTCCAGGTAGTTATCTTCCCAGCCGCCGACTTCTGCGGCATAGAGCCCCAGGTCGGCCGACGCGCTCTCGCGGTAGCGGGGCGAAGGGATGTCATAAGGGCGGCGGTATGCGGGGAAGTCCTGCTCGTTGATCTCGGTGTAGGCGTTGAGATAGGCCTCCTCTCCCTGATAGGTGCACTTCTCGATGCGCTTGCCGCTCACAAAGAAGGCCTCGCTGTCGTGAGGGGCGATTGTCAGGGTAAAGTCCTTCGAGAGTTCGGGGCGGTCGGAGTGGGTAAAGCAGTCGTACACCTTCACTCCCCCCTTGAAGCCGAGGGAGGCCGCATCCAGCGTGATTGTCTGCTCGCTCTCGCCCAGGTTGGAGACCACCACGGCGCGTTTGGGGCCGTAGAACTGCTCCATATCCTTGGCCATTACATAGGTCTCGCCCTCTTTCTGCACCACGGGGGCGGCGATGCCCAGGCGGTCCTGGTCCATCGCTATCAGGTCGGCGTTCTTGAGGAATTCTATGGAGTAGTCGGGCATCTTGTTAAGGTCGCAGCCCACCACCAGCGGGGAGGACTGTATGCACCACACCGCCATATGGGTGCGCTCGATTTCGGGGGAGAGGCCGCGGCCGATCTCGAGCATATCGAGGTCGTTGTAGTGGCCGCCGCCCACATAAGCGGTGAGGTAGAGGTTCTCAAGGACGATGGTTTTCACGCTCTCCCAGTTCTCGGCGATGTCGTGGGTGGTGCGCCAGGAGTCGGCGATGTCCATCACCCAGGTGCCGGGGAAGACCCAGCGGCACACGTTGAAGTTGATGTTCTTGTTGTCGCACGCCTTCAGCGCCTCGGCGATTTTGGTGAACTGCTCTTTCTCGTCCAGGTCCAGATGGCGGCCGCCGCAGTTGTCCACCTTGAAGAAGTCGTAGCCCCATTCGTCAAACATCATCTTGCAGTCCTCGATTTCGTGGCCGTAGAGGCCGACGTTCAGACCGTAGGGCCTGAAGTTCTGGGAGGCGCAGGTGTTGTCGCCGGCGTCGGAATACATTCCCGCCTTGAGGCCGACGGAGTGGATGTAGTCGGCCACTGCCTTCATTCCACCCGGGAATTTTACTGTGTCGATTATTATGCGGCCGTCTTCGCCGCGGCCGTTGGTGAAGCCGTCGTCGATGTTGACGTAGTTGTAGCCGGCTTCTGCAAGGCCGGTGGAGATGAGCGCGTCGGCCTGGCCGCAGATGATTTCTTCGCTGATTTCGGTGCGGAAGGTGTTCCAGGAGCTCCAGCCCATAATGGGCGGGGCAAAGTCGCGGGCGGCCTCGCCTTGGGGCGCGCTCTGGCAGCAGACTGCCAGGGCGGCCGCGAGTGAAAGTGCCGCGGCGGAGAATGTTTTTTTCATGCTTGTATTTTTCGGTTTGTATTTTTCGGTTCGGCAAAAATACAATTTAATCGCTAATTTTATGTGTTGCCGCTTGTCGGCAGCGACACTTAACCATATCCGATTATGAAAAGAGAAGCTTTCAAGATGTTTCTTAAGCCTGGCTGCGAAGAGGAATACGCCCGGCGCCACGCCGCGCTCTGGCCCGAGATGAAGAGTTTGCTCAGGGAGAGCGGGGTTTATGATTATTCCATTTTCTGGGACCGCGACACCAACATTTTGTTTGCGGTGCAGAAGACTCTGGGCGAGGCCGGTTCGCAGGATTTGGGGGCGCTGGAGATTGTGCAGAAGTGGTGGGCCTATATGGCCGACATTATGGAGACCAACCCCGACAACTCCCCCGTGAGCATCCCCCTGCCCGAGTTGTTTTACCTTGAGTAA
>CAZIUO010000017.1:0-25701 GCA_964542575.1 uncultured Muribaculaceae bacterium | reverse complement strand
TCCGCTACGCCCCTTCATACCTCCGCAAATTCTGATGCGCAAGCGAATAAAGTTTCAGCGCATCAAAAAGCGGATGCCCCGAATCCCCTTTAGGCGTAGCTTTGATGCGCGGCAGAAGCTAAGACTACAAGATTGCAAATAGATAGCGAATGCGCATTCGTATAGAGGGTGAACCCCGCACACCCGCAAGCTGCGGGGGCAAAAACCAAAAAACTATGGAAGAACAAAGATTTTGTGGAAAAGCTCTGGAGGGACTGTCTTCTTCCGAGCTTGCGATCTGCGGAGGCGTTGCAGCCGAATTCAGCCTCAGCAACATCATCAGCATCATCCGAAAGGTGATGGATTTTCTGGACGACTACATCCCGCACCTGCTCAAGGGCTTCAAGGACGGGTTCGGAATCGGCAGCAGCGACAACTCATAAGGAGGTGATGCCATGAAAACCGGACAACTCGAGCGCATCACCCTTGCGGAATGCTGCAACATCTCGGCAGGCGCAGACAAAAATGCGCAGAACGCACTGTATTACATCGGCTACGCCATCGGATTCCTGGTCAAGTGCATCGCACTGATATTCGCCGGGAGCAACCGTCCTAAGGCCGAGGCAGCCTAATCATTCGGGGAGGGAGCGGTGAAAAAGTTTGCTGCAGCACTGGCGTTTACCCTTCTGGGCGCACTCTGTTCCCGCGGGCAGGAGGCGGCCTGGAGCCTGGATCATTGCGTGCAATACGCAATGGAGCACAACCGCGACCTGCTGCTGAAACAGGTCGCGCTGGACAGGAGCAAAAGCGAGCTGCTCAGCGCAAAACTTGCACTGCTCCCGACTGTAGAACTTTACATCAATCAGTATTACAATTGGGGGCGGAGCGTCGATATGCAGGAGCTGGTCATTGTCAGAAACCGACTCACGCAGCAGACCAGCGGCTCGGTCGGCGCTTCGTTTTATATATTCGACGGATTCACCCGCATCCACACGATAGAGATGCGGCGGCACCTGAGCTATGCCAGAGCCTCGCAGCTGCGCCAGGCGGAGGTGGAGGCCTCCGCACAGATAGCGTCGCGCTACCTGGGCTGCCTGGTGGGGCGGCTCACGCGGGAGAAGCTGCAGCAGAGCCTCGGCATCGTGCAGCGTCAGCGGGAATTCGTGGCCCGCGGGATTGCCGGCGGCGAGAGAAAGCGCAGCGACAGCCTGCAAATCGCCTCGCGCGAGGGAGAGCTCCTCTCCCGGATTGCGGCGGCCGCCGACCAGGAGAGCGGGCAGATGGAGCAGCTGCGGCTGCTGCTGGGCACCGACGAGACATTCGGCATAGTCTGCGACACGCTCGCCTGCACGGAGGAGATCCCCCTGCCCGACGCGCTGGAACGCTCTCCGGCGGTGGAAGCGGCGCTGAGCCAAGTCAAGGCGGCACAGCTCTCCCTGAAGGCGGCCCGCGGGGCGTTCCTGCCCAAGCTGACCCTCTCGGCAGCCTACGGAACCTACTACAGCGACGCCTCCGACGTCAAATTCGGCAATCAGCTTGACGACAACCGCAACCCTTCGCTCACGCTCAACCTGAGCATACCGATCTTTGACGGGGGAAGTGCCGCCGCAGCGGTGGCCGCCGCCCGAAGCGACCTGCAGGAGAGCGAGCTGCGCCTCTGCGAGGAGCGCGCCAAAGCGGCCGTCTACGAGAGCGGTCTGCTGCGCGAGGCGCGTCTGCTGCGCAGCCAGATGCTCTCCGCCCGCACAAAAACCGTCTATATGGAGGAATTGCTGCGCGAGGCGTCGGCAGAATATGCCGCGGGCAGCCTCTCCGCCGGCGACTGGCTGGAAAGGCAGTCAGCACTGCTGGAGGCGGGGTGCGAATATGCCGAGACACTTTGCAAATTCATATTTCAGAAGAAGATAATCGAGTATTACAACGATGGGTGCAAAAAATAAAAAGCGGTGGATATGGATCGTCTGCGGGGCGGCATTTGCCGCTCTGCTGGTGGCGGGGCGCAGCAAAGGAGAGAGCGATGCGGCGGAGACGGCGCGCCCCGAAAGGGGGCGGATCACCGAGACGGTGTCCACCTACGGCCGCATCCGGGCCGTGAATCAGGTGAACATCTCCCCCGACGTGTCGGGAGAGGTCACCGCCATCTATTTTGAAGAGGGAGACACGGTGCGCCGGGGCGACCTGCTGCTCAAGATAAAGCAGGAGAGCTACCTGCTGGCGGTGTCGCAAAGGGAGGCGGCCCTTGAAAGCGCGGTCCGCAGCCTTGAGACGCAGCGCCTGGAGGCCGCCTTCAGGGAGTCGGAGCACGCGCGCATCGCAGCCCTGGCAGAGCAGGGGGCGGCCACTGCGGCCCAGCTGCGCCAGGCGGAATATGAGGCCGGGAGCGCCCGCAGCCGCTGCAACGAGCTGGAGTGCCAGGTGGCGGCCTCAGAAGCGGCACTCGAGGCCTCCCGCAGCGAGCTGGAAAAGACCCTGGTCTATTCCCCGATGCCGGGCATACTGACCTCGCTCAACGTCGAGACCGGGGAGCGGGTCGTGGGCACCGCCACGATGGCCGGCACCGAGATGCTTTCCATAGCCGACCTCTCCCGAATGGAGCTGGTGGTGGAGGTGGGGGAGAACGACATCAACTCGATAAAGCTTGGCGACCGGGCCCTGATCCGCCCCGATGCGGCCCCGGGCGACACCCTGACGGGGAGCGTGTCCAAGATTGCCGTGTGCGCCTCGGGGGGCGGCCGTCTCGGCGGCACCACCGATTTCAAAGTGCGCATAAGCATTGACTCTCAGGGCAAAGCGCCGCTGCTGCCGGGGATGTCGGCATCGGCAAAAATAATTACCGGTTCCAAAAATGACATTTTAACTCTACCTTTGCAGGCCGTGGCGGTAAAAGACGGGCGGGAGATCGTCTGGAAGGTGGACGGAGCGGGGCGCGTGCACTCCTGCAATGTGGAGTGCGGCATCCAGGACTTCGGCAGAGTTGAAATACTCTCGGGCCTTTCGGAGGGCGATCTGGTGGTGAGCGGACCGTTCCAGGCAGTAAACAAGACCCTGAAGGAAGGGGACAAAATAAAACTTTGAGATATGGAGGAATCCAAGACCATCATCCTTTCGATTGAAACCAGCACCGACGTGTGCTCCGCGGCTCTCTCGCAGAACGGCGAGACCATATTCCACCGCCGCATAGACACTCCCAGAATGCAGTCCAGCGCCCTTGCGCCTATGATAGAGTCGCTCCTTGAAGAGAGCGGCATCAAGGCCGGAGACTGCTCCGCGGTGGCGGTGAGCAGCGGCCCGGGCTCCTACACCGGCCTGCGCGTGGGGGTTTCGCTGGCCAAAGGATTCTGCTTCGGAGGGGGCATCCCCCTCATCGGCATCGGCACTCTGGACATCATCGCCGCCCAGGGGCGCGCCTACGCCGCAGAAAACGGGCTTGACGTGAAGTTCATCGTGCCGATGATAGACGCCCGCCGTATGGAGGTGTATCAGGCGGTGTACGATGCCGACGCGCACCGCACGGGCGAGATTGCCCCGCTGATTCTGGAGCCGGACTCCTACGGCAGTCTTCTCTCTCAGGGGGGCGTGCTCTTCTGCGGCGACGGCTGCGGCAAATTCTCCGGCATCGAAGAGCACCCCTCGGCGAAATTCTTCCCCTGCAACCCCGACGCCCGCTTTATGGCCGATCTGGCCTACAGCAAGTTCCTGGAGGGGAAATTCGAGGACACTGCCTATATGGAGCCCTTCTATCTGAAAGAGTTTTCCATCGGAATAAGCAAGAAGAAAATATTAGGTTAAGCCTTTGATTTTTGTTAACTTTGCCGCCAAATATTCAAGTCGGCAAAGTCCTATGGCTTATCTAAAATTCAACAAGGCGGAACTGGTGAATCTGGAGTACTCCCTCAAGCGGGAGCTCATCGCCACAAACCGCACCGGTGCGTATGCAAATACCACCATCGTAGGCTGCAACACCCGTAAATACCACTGTCTGCTGGCGGTCCCCATCGAGGAGATGAACTGGCGCAGGCACATCCTGCTCTCGTCGCTCGACGAGACCCTCATCCAGCACGGCAAGGAGTTCAACCTGGGCATCCACTGCTACGGCAAGGTGTTCGAGCCCAGGGGGCACAAGTATATCGTGGATTACGAAAACGACCCCATCCCCACCCTGACCTACTACATCGGCGGCATCAAGCTGCAGAAATCGATCATTATGGTGGAGAACGAGGACCGCGTGATGATCAAGTACACGCTGCTCGACGCCCATTCGCAGACGACCCTGCGGCTGCGCCCGTTGCTCTCGTTCCGCAGCATCCACGCCCTCACCCGCCGCAACGACACGGCGGACACACGCCCCCGCGACATCGAGTGCGGCAAGGCCTTCAGGCTCTATCAGGCGCTGCCGGAGCTGAACCTGCAGACCAGCAAGCAGGCGGAGTTTGTGGAGAGCGCGTCGTGGTACAACGGCATCACCTATCCGGAAGAGTACCGCCGCGGCTTCGACTGCACCGAGGACCTCTACACCCCGGGCTACTTTGAGATGCCCATCAAGAAGGGGGAGAGCATAGTTTTCTCCGCCTCCACCGCCCCCTGCACCCCCTCGGCGTTCAAGAGGGAGTTCACAAGGGAGCTGAAGGCCATCGGCACTCTCAGCGACTTTGACTCCACGCTGCGCTTTGCCGCGTCGCGCCTGCTGTTCCGCCGCCACTGGCTGGAGATCAGCAGCGGATTCTCGTGGCTGGGCGTGGGCAACCTGCGCGACACCTGCAACTGCGCCGCCGGATTGCTGCTGCACGGCAGCGGCAACGTGAAGGACTTCACGGAGGTGCTGGACGGCACCATCGAGAAGTGGAACGTGGACCTCAAGAGCTCCAGCGATATGGTGGAGGCTCCCCTGGGGCTCATCCGCCTCATCCAGAGCTATGTGGAATTCACCGGCCGCGACAAGGCCGCCTGGGCCAAATATTCCGACATTGTAAAATCCATCCTCAACAGTTATATAGTGGGGCGGCCCGAGGTCACCCTGCACGAGAACGGCCTGCTCTGGGCCCGCAAGAACGGCACCGCCCTGAGCTGGATGAACGCCTACACCGACGGCCGCCCCGTGACGGAGCGCGCCGGCTATCAGGTGGAGACCAACGCGCTGTGGTACAACGCTCTGCGCTTTGCCTGCGAAATGGAGCGCAAGGCGGGGGCCGGCAAGGGGGCCGAGGCGCAGTACGCCGCCGTCGCCGCCAAGATCGAGAGCAATTTCTACAACACCTTCTGGTGCGAGGAAAAGGGTTATCTCTACGACTGCATAGGCCCTGACGGCCCCGACGCGGCAATGCGTCCCAACCAGCTGTTCGCCTGCAGCCTGCCCTACTCCCCTCTGACAGAGGAGGTCCAGGGGCAGATCTTCAAGATGGTGCGCCAGGAGCTGCTCACAACCCGCGGCATCCGCACCCTCTCCCCCCAGCACCCGCTGTTCAAGGGGGTTTACGACGGCAACCAGAGGGACCGCGACCTTGCCTACCACAACGGCTGCACCCGCGTCTGGCTGCTGAAGCTCTATGCCGAGACGGGCTTCAAGCTCTACGGCGGCACTTTCTGCCGCGACGCGCGGGAGCTCATCAAGGGCTTCGAGGATGACATGACCATCCACGGCATCGGCGCAGTGGCCGAGCTCTACGACGGCAACCCGCCCCACAACCCCCACGGAGCCATCAACTCCGCCACCAGCACCGGGGCGATACTTTCGATAGAATATCTTATCAGCAAATATAAAGAGGAGGCTTAACGATGAAAGTTCTGATGTTCGGCTGGGAGTTTCCTCCCCACATCTCGGGCGGTCTGGGCACCGCCTGCTACGGCATCACCAAGGGTCTGGCCGCAAACGGCGTGGACGTCCTGTTCGTGATGCCCTCGGCCAGCGGCGACGAGGACCAGAGCGCCGCACATATCATCAATGCCAGCGACATTGCAGTCTCCGACTCATTCACCGACATAGAGGATTATCTGGGCAAGGTCAAGTTCCTGCGCGTAGGGAGCAATCTGATGCCCTACATCTCCCCCGAGGACTACACGCTGCTGAGCGAGGAGGAGCGGCACTTCCAGACAATGGAGTTCACCACCCACTTCCGCAGCAAATACCAGTTCTCCGGCAAATATGGTGCAAACCTTATGGAGGAGGTCTCCCGCTACGCGATGGTGGGCGGGGCGATTGCCGCCGAGAACACGTTTGACGTGATCCACGCCCACGACTGGCTCACCTACCTGGCCGGCATCGCCGCCAAGCGGGTCAGCGGCAAGCCGCTGGTGGTGCACGTGCACGCCACCGAGTTCGACCGCGACGGCGAGAACTACAACGAGACCGTCTACAACATAGAGAAGCGCGGAATGGAGGAGGCCGACAAGGTGATCACCGTGAGCGACTGGACCCGCAACATAGTGGTCAACCGCTACGGAATCGACCCCGCAAAGGTGGTCACCGTGCACAACGCGGTGGATTTCTCCGGGCGCAGCGAAATCAAGGTGCAGCGCACCGTAAAGGAGAAGGTTGTGACCTTCCTGGGGCGCATCACCCAGCAGAAGGGTCCCGAATATTTCATAGAGGCGGCCCGCAAGGTGCTGGACCGCTGCAGCAACGTCCGCTTCGTGATGGCGGGCAGCGGCGATCTGATGAACCGCAGCGTGCGCCGCGTGGCCCAGCTGGGTATGGCGGACAAGTTCCACTTCACCGGCTTCCTGCGCGGGGCCGACGTGCAGCGGATGTTCGCCTACAGCGACGTGTACATAATGCCCTCGGTGTCCGAGCCGTTCGGCATCTCCCCGCTGGAGGCTATGATCAGCAATGTGCCCACCATAATCTCCAAGCAGTCGGGCGTGTCCGAGGTGCTCAAGCACGCCATCAAAGTCGACTTCTGGGACATCGACGCCCTGGCCGACGCCATCTACGCCCTTGTGACCTATCCCGCCATAGGCAAGCTTGCCAGCGAGAAGGGTTACGAAGAGGTCAGCACCCTCAAGTGGAGCAACGCCGCCTCCAAGATCAAGGCGGTGTACAGCGACGCCATCAATCCGAATAATTAAAATTACTGCATATGGCAACTAAAAGCATTTGTTTGTACTTCCAGGTACACCAGCCCGACAGACTTCGTCTGTTCAGATTCTTTGACATCGGGGCCGACGACCACTATTTTGACGACTTCGAGAACAGCGCCATCGTGCGCCGCGTGGCCGCCAGATGCTACCTTCCCGCCAACCGTATCATCAAGGAGATGATAGAGGCCGGCGGCAAGAAGTTCAAGGTAACATTCTCAATTTCGGGCACTGCCATAGAGCAGTTCAAGCGCTATGCCCCGGAGGTGATGCAGAGCTTCCGCGAACTGGCCGACACCGGCTGCGTGGAGTTTCTGGCAGAGACCTACGCCCACTCGCTCGCCTCGCTCAGCTCGCCTGCCGAGTTCAAGGAGCAGGTCAAGCTGCACGCCAAGACCATAGAGGCGGAGTTCGGCGTCAAGCCCAAGGCATTCCGCAACACAGAGCTCATCTACTCCGACGCGATCGGGGAGATGGTGGCTTCGATGGGCTACCGCACAATGCTCACCGAGGGCGCCAAGCACATCCTGGGCTGGAAGAGCCCCGGCTTCGTGTACCACAACCCGCTCAATCCCAAGCTGAGCCTGCTGCTCAAGAACTCTTCCCTCTCCGACGACATCGCATTCCGCTTCTCCAACCGCGGCTGGAGCGAGTGGCCGCTGACCGCCGACAAATATGCCGGCTGGATTGCCGATGTGCTCAAGAACGACGACATCGTGAACCTGTTTATGGACTATGAGACCTTCGGCGAACATCAGAAGGCAGACAGCGGCATATTCGATTTTCTCAAGGCGCTGCCTCAAGAGATTGCCAAGTATCCCGACATCTGCTTCTGCACCGCCAGCGAGGCCGCAAAGCGCCACAAGTCGGTGGGCGAAGTCAACGTCCCCTTCCCCATCTCCTGGGCCGACGAGGAGCGCGACACCTCCGCCTGGCTGGGCAACGAACTGCAGAACGAGGCCTTCAGCAAGCTTAACGCGCTGGAGGGTCCGGTGAAGAAGAGCGGCGACGCCCATCTGCTCGCGACATACCGCCGCCTGCAGGAGAGCGACCATCTGTATTATATGTGCACCAAATTTTTCTCCGACGGAGCTGTCCACAGTTATTTCAACCCTTACGACACGCCCTACGAGGCTTTTATCAACTATATGAATGTTCTCAGCGACTTTGAGATCAGAGTTGAGGAGAAATCCAAGAAAAAACAATCAGCAAAACACTAATGAGCAAGAAAAACAAGATGCCTGACTACCTGTTCGAGGTAAGCTGGGAGGTTTGCAACAAGGTAGGAGGCATCCACACTGTGCTGGCCACAAAGGCCTTGAACCTTAGCGAAGAATTAAAAGACAGACATATCCATATCGGACCCGACGTGTGGATGCACACGCGTCAGAACCCCGAGTTCGTGGCCGACAACGAACTCTTCAAGAGCTGGAGGGAGATGGCGGCCCACGAGGGCCTCAGGGTGCAGGTCGGCCGCTGGAACATTCCCGGCAACCCCATCGCCATCCTGGTGGACTACAAGGCCCTCATCGCCGGCAAGGACCAGATTTTTGCCAGCGCCTGGGAAGACTACAAGGTCGACTCGCTCAACGGCAACTGGGAGTACATAGAGGCCTTCCTGTTCGGCTACGCGTCGGGCAAGGTCATCGAGAGCTTCTCCCGCTATTATATCCGCTCGTCCAGCAAGATCGTGGCGCAGTTCCACGAGTGGATGGCGGGTGCCGGCGTCCTCTACCTCAAGAAGTCGGGGCTGCCCATCGGCACGGTGTTCACCACCCACGCCACCGTAGTGGGCCGCTGCATGGCCAGCAAGCACATTCCCTTCTACAAGCAGCTCTCCACGATGAACGCCGACGAGCTGGCCAAGGAGCACGGAGTCTCCGCCCGCCACTCGATAGAGAAGGTTGCGGCACAGACTGCCGACGTGTTCACCACCGTGAGCGACCTGACCGCCAACGAGTGCCGCATACTGCTGGGCCGCAAGCCCGATGTTGTGACCCCCAACGGCATCGCCGCCAGCTACACCCCCGACAAGCGGAGCCTGGCCAAGATGCGCAAGGAGGCCCGCAAGAGCCTGCTTACTGTGGCAAGCGCAATGTCCGACAAGAAATACGACGACGCCACCACCGAGATAGTGTGGATCGGCGGACGCTACGAATATGAGTCCAAGGGCATCAATGTGTTCATCGACGCCCTCGCCCGCGTAGCCGCAAAGAATCCCGCCAAGAAGGTTGCAGCCTTCATAATGGTGCCCAGCGGCAACAACGGTCCCGACAAGGAGCTCCTGGAGAAGCTCTCCAACCCCAAGACGGAATACCGCACCAACGTGAGCCACTATCTGATGGACGACGGCGACTGCGTGCTCAAGCAGTTGCGCCAGTGCGGCCTGGACAACAACCCCCAGAGCGCTGTGGATGTATATTTCGTCCCCAGCTACCTCAACGGCAGCGACGGCATCTTCAACAAGAGCTACATCTCGCTGCTCTCGGGCGCCGACCTCACCGTGTTCCCCTCTTACTACGAGCCCTGGGGCTACACTCCGCTGGAGTCGCTGGCATTCCACGTTCCCACGGTGACCACCACCCTCACCGGCTTCGGCCTCTGGGTCAAGGACCACTACAAGGGCACGCAGCCGATGACCGGCATCACCATAGTAGACCGCGACGACTTCAACTACGACGAGGTTGCCGACAAGGTGGCCGACTGCATCCTGCGCTTTGCCGCAATGAGCAAGGAGGAGTATGCCGCAGCCACCGCCTCCGCCAAGGACATCTCCGCCCTGGCCCTCTGGGAGAACAACATCGACTACTATAAGAAGGCCTACGATATGGCCATAGACAAGGTAATCGCCGCCTTCGGGCCCTACCCTCTGGTGCAGGAAGACACCGACCAGAGCTACCGCAAGCAGATTGCCAACCGCCCCAACTGGAGCAATGTGCAGGTCAACCGCTCTCTTCCCGCCCCCCTGAAGGCGCTGGAGGAGATTTCCAAGAACCTCTGGTGGTGCTGGAACGACGAGGCGGTGAACCTCTTCCGCTCCATCAACCCCGTGCTGTGGGACGAGTGCAAGGGCAACCCCATCGTGCTGCTCGACAGGGTTCCGCTGGAGCGCTACCGCCAGCTTGAGAAGGACAGCGACTTTATGTCGCAGCTGCGCAGCGTGCACCGCACTTTCCAGGAGTATATGGCGGCCAAGGCAGAGCGCAAGTCGCCCAAGATCGCCTATTTCTGCATGGAATACGGCCTTGACACATCGCTCAAGATCTATTCCGGCGGCCTGGGCATCCTGGCGGGCGACTACCTCAAGGAGGCCAGCGATATGGGCGTGCATATGACTGCGGTGGGTCTGCTCTACAAATACGGCTATTTCACCCAGTATCTCTCGGGCGACGGCGACCAGATAGCTACCTACGACCCGCAGAACTTCCGCGAGTCTCCGGCGCAGCCCGTGTTTGACAAGGACGGCAACTGGGTCACCGTTTCGGTGGCGATGCCGGGCCGCAACCTCAACATCCGCCTCTGGAAGGTGGAGGTTGGGCGCACCGACCTCTATCTGCTTGACACCGACTTCGAGGCCAACCTGCCCGAAGACCGCCCCATCACCCACCAGCTCTACGGCGGCGACTGGGAGAACCGTCTCAAGCAGGAGATTCTGCTGGGCCTGGGCGGCATCCGCGCCCTGGAGGCCCTGGGCATCAAGGCTGAGGTCTACCACTGCAACGAGGGCCACGCCGCATTCACCGGCATCGAGCGCATCAGAATGTATGTGGAGCACGACAATCTCTCGTTTGCCGAGGCGCTGGAGGTTGTGCGCAGCTCGTCGCTCTTCACCACCCACACCCCCGTGCCCGCAGGTCACGACTTCTTTGACGAGGGTATGATGCGCGTCTACTTCAGCCAGTATCCCGAGCGAATGAAGATAGACTGGCACACCTTTATGGGGCTGGGCCGCTACAATATCAACGACAACGGCGAGCGCTTCTCTATGAGCGTGCTGGCCGCCAACCTCTCGCAGGGCATCAACGGCGTCAGCTGGCTGCACGGCAAGGTGAGCCAGGAGATCCTGGCCCCGATGTGGCCGGGCTACCTGCCCGAGGAGGTCAACGTGGGCTATGTGACCAACGGTGTGCACTACCCCACCTGGACCGCCCCCGAGTGGAAGCTGATCTACAGCAAGATATTCGGCAGCGATTTCGCCACCCACCACTACGACAAATCCTGCTTCCAGGAGATATACAAAGTGCCTGACAAAGTCATCTGGAGCACCCGCAGCGTGCTGCGCAAGCGCCTCATCGACTATGTCAAGAAGACCATCTCCGACACCAAGAGCACCGCTCACTACTCCCCCAGCGAGATTGTCAAGATAAAATCGACCCTGCGCAGCGATGTGCTCACAATCGGTTTTGCGCGCCGCTTCGCCACCTACAAGAGGGCTACCCTGCTCTTCCGCAACCTGGACCGCCTCGCCAAGATCGTGAACAACCCCGACCGCCCCGTGCAGTTCCTCTTTGCCGGCAAGGCGCACCCCGCAGACAAGGCGGGCAGCGACCTCATCAAGCAGATTGTGGAGATATCCAAGCGTCCCGAATTCATCGGCAAGATCGTGTTCGTGCCCAACTACGACATCACGGTGGCCAAGATGCTGGTGCAGGGCGTCGACATCTGGATGAACAACCCCACACGCCGCCAGGAGGCCTCCGGCACCAGCGGCGAGAAGGCTGTGATGAACGGCGTGATGCACTTCTCCGTGCTTGACGGATGGTGGGTAGAGGGCTACAAGGAGGGGGCCGGCTGGGCCCTGCCTATGGAGCGCACCTACGAGAAGCAGGAGTTCCAGGACGACCTCGACTCGAACGTAATCTACAACATAATCGAGAACGAGATCTCCGCCACATTCTACAACAAGGACTGGGACAAGGACTACTCTCCCGAGTGGATCAAATACATCAAGAACACCATCGCCAACGTGGCCTGCAACTTCACCACCAACCGTATGATGGAGGATTACCTGGAGCGGTATTACATTCCCCAGGCAAAGCGCTACGGCAAGATGATAGACAAGGACTATCTCAAGGCGCGCGAAATCGCCCAGTGGAAGAAGCGTATGTACCGCGCTTGGCCCGAGATCGACATCCGCCGCTTCGAGAGCGTCGGCGACGGCTCCTCCCGCTTCAATCTGGGCGAGGCCCACTACAGCGAGGTGGAGGTGTTCCTGCCCGGGCTCACTCCCGACGAGATCGGCATCGAATGCGTGATCACCGAGCAGGATGCCAAGGGCAACTACCACATCAGCGAGGTGCATCAGTATGAAGTGGTCAGCTTCGAGGACTGCGTGGCCACCTACCGCGCCGACGTCACCCCCAAGAAGGTGGGAAGCTACCAGTATGCCACCAGAATGTTCGCCAAGAGCCCCGAAATGGCTCACCGCCAGGATTTTGAACTTGTAAAATGGTTATAGCCACCACAGGATTTTTCGACGGGGTCCACACCGGGCACCGCAAAGTGATAGAGACACTCTGCCGCACCGCAAAGGAGCGCGGGGCGCAGAGTGTCGCGGTCACTTTCTGGCCCCACCCCCGCAATGTTCTGCGCCAGGATGCGCAGCAGCTGCGCCTGCTCTCCTCTCTCAAGGAGAAGGAGGAGCTGCTCCGCGACTGCGGCGTGGACCGGGTGGAGGTAGTCGACTTCACCCGCGAATTCAGCACGATGAGCTGCGAGGAGTTCCTCAAGGATTACATAATCGGGGAGCTTGGAGCTTCTGCTCTGATTGTGGGCTACGACCACCATCTGGGCAACCCCGAGTACTCCACCGACATCCGCAGCGTGGCGGCCGGCCTTGGACTTGAGACCATCGAGGCCCCGAGCGTGTCGGACGCCTACAACACGGTGAGTTCCACCTACATCCGCAATCTGCTCTCCACCGGCGGCATAGAGCGCGCCAATGCCCTGCTGGGGTATGAATACCGCCTGACGGGCGTCGTGGTGAGCGGCAACGGCATCGGCCGCACCATCAGCTTCCCCACCGCCAATATGCAGCTCTACGAGCCGCTCAAGCTGGTTCCCGAGCAGGGAGTGTATGCGGTGAAGGTGCGCGTGGAGGGCAAGTGGCACTACGGAGTGTGCAACATCGGCTGCCGCCCCACTGTGAGCAGCGACCACCAGGTGGTCATCGAGACCAACATCCTGGATTTTGACGAAGAAATCTACGGGCTTGAAATATCTGTGGACTATTGCGTGAAGATGCGCAGCGAGCAGAAGTTCTCTTCGCTGGAGGCTCTCAAAAGCCAGCTTGCCGCAGATGTGCTCCAGGCCCGCAAAATATTCGGAATCTAACACTTGGAGCCATGAAAGACCTGATTGCCCTGCTGGTGGTCGCCTTTGTAGTCATCATCAAAGCCGCAAACGCCAAGGAAAAGAAAAAGACGGCTGAACCCGCTGCCGCTGCGCCCGACAATGCAAATCCCGCGCAGGAAGAGGGCGCACAGGCCGCCGAGGCGGTTTCCGAAGCAGAGAATGTGGCGGAGAGCGTGGCGGAGAAGGGCACTCTGGAGGACATCTCAATCGCAGGGCCGTCTCAAGAGAGCGTCTGCACGGACGGCCTCGCAGAGAACAGCGTCAATCCCGTCACCGGCTCATCCGAGTTTGATTTCGATCCCGAGAAGATGATAATCTACTCCGAAATTCTCTTCCCCGACTGGGAAAAAGAATAACCGCAAATTCAATTTTTATTACTATATTTGCCTTTGTATTAAGGCAAACAAAGAAGGGTCCCCCGCCGGGGGATTCTTTAATTTTTTATCAAAATGGCAGAGATTCATTACTTAACGCAGAAAGGTCTGGACGACCTCAAGCAGCAATTGGCAGAAGCCATTGCACAAAGACCCATAATTTCCAAGGCGATAGGCGAGGCGCGCGACAAGGGCGACCTCAGCGAGAATGCCGAGTATGACGCCGCCCGCGAGGCGCAGGGGCTGCTGGAGCTCAAGATCAGCAAGCTCCAGGACACTCTGGCCACCGCCCGCGTGCTGGACGAGAGCAAGCTGGGCACCGAGACTGTTCAGCTTCTCAACACCGTCAAAATCAAGAACCTGGCAAACAACGCCGTTATGACCTTCACCATCGTGGGAGAGAGCGAAGCCAACTTCCGCGAGGGCAAGCTGGCCATCGGCACCCCCATCGCACAGGCCCTGCTGGGCAAGCGCAAAGGCGAGATTGCAGAGGCCAAGGTCCCCTCGGGCATAGTCAAGTTTGAAATCATAGACATCAGCATCTAGTTATGGCAACTGTTTTTTCCAAGATAGCCGCCGGGGAGATCCCCTCCTACAAGGTTGCTGAAGACGAGAACTACTACGCTTTTCTGGACATCAACCCCATTGCCGAAGGGCACACGCTGGTGATTCCCAAAAAGGAGGTCGACTACATATTCGACCTCGACGACGAGACCTATCTGGGTCTCTGCGCCTTTGCCAAGAAGGTGGCCGCCGCTCTGAAGAGCGCCATCCCCTGCAAGCGCATCGGCGTGGCAGTGCTGGGGATGGAAGTGCCCCACACCCACATCCACCTGGTGCCGCTGCAGAGCGAGAAGGACCTCGACTTTTCTGCAGAGAAGAAGCAGCTGAGCAGCGAGCGGTTTGCAGAGATCGCCGCCGCAATTGCATCTAAAATGGAGAAGTAGCATGAAGCGAGCATTTGCAGCCCTTGCAGCCGCCCTGGCGCTTACCGCCTGCAGCGGCCCCACCGCAACCGTGAATTTCTCGCTCAAGGAGAAGTGCCCCGCCCAGGTGCAGCTCTACAGGCTCGACCTCAACCGCCTCACGCTGGTGGACAGCCTCAGCACAGGTGACGACGGCAGCCTCAAATACAAGATAAGCCTCGGCAGCGAAACCGACCCCGAATTCTACTATTTCTACAAGGGTGACGTCAAGCTGGCGGGCATCATCGCCTCCAAAGGGGACAAAATCAGCGTCAGCGCCGACACTCTGGGTCGCTACGATGTCAATGGGAGCGAAGACTCCGCCCTGCTCAAGGAGATGGACACCCGCCTGGACAGCTGCAAGATGGCGATGCAGCAGGTGCTGCAGGCCGCTCCTGCCGACGAGAACGCACAGCTGAGCCGCCTGTACATAGCCCACAAGAGGGCAATGCTGCGTCAGGTGATGGAGCACCCCTACTCGATAACATCGGCCGCAGCGCTGTTCCAGAAAATCAACGACAATCTGTATGTGTTCCAGGAGCCCAGCGACGTGTATGTGTTCACTGCAATCCGCGACTCGCTGCTCACCGTTTACCCCGACAACAGCTATGTCAATGCCGTGACCCGCGTGATAGACCAGCGCCACAGCCAGGACGAAATCGAGAAGATGCTGGCAAGCGCCGAGGAGGGGGTTCCCGACATCAAGATGAACGACATCGCCGGTGTGGAGCACTCGCTTGGCGAGCTCAAGGGAAAAGTGATTCTGCTCTCCTTCTGGAGCGCGGAGCAGACCGAGCACAAGATTTTCAACCAGGAGATGCTCCCGATATACGAGAAGTATCACAGCCAGGGTTTTGAAATCTATCAGGTGAGCGTGGACGAGAAGACTGCGTGGGCCTCGGTGGTCCGCAGCCAGAACCTGCCCTGGATAAGCGTGAACGACGGCCTGGGCATCAGCTCGCCCGCCGTGGCCGCCTACAACCTGAATTCAATCCCCACAATGTTCATAATAAACCGCTCCAGCGGAATCGCGGCAAAAGATGTCTTTGACCCCGCCGAAGTGGAGAAAATCGTGAAAGGCCTCATCTAGCCGACACGCTTGAGCACAATTACAGTTCTGGAAGGGAGATACAGCTGCAGCAGCTGTTCTCCCTTTCTGTTTGTGAGGGTGGTGTGGCAGACGCTGTCGTCCACACGGCAGAAGCCGTCGAAGATGGCGGCGTCGCTGTCCAGCACCGCGCGCCAGGTCCCCTCGGGAGCCACCAGCGCATAGTCGGCAAACGACTGCTCGGGGTTGAAGTTGAAGGCGAAGAGATAGTCGCCGCGGGTGAATGCCAGCACCTTGGAAGAGTTGTCGCAGCAGGTGCAGAAGTGCCCCTTGGAGAGGAGCTTTTCTGCGGCAAAAAGGTGAATCATAGCCTTGTCAAACTCGCGCAGAGCCTTGTAGTGCAGGTCGCTGCGGTCGCTGATGCTCCACAGCCGGCGGGCGTGGGCATACGACCAGCCGTTGCCCTCGCGGGGAAAGTCTATCCACTCGGGATGGCCGAATTCGTTCCCCATAAAATTGAGGTAGCCGTCGCCGGCGGTGGCCAGCGTCAGCAGGCGTATCATCTTGTGCAGGGCGATGCCGCGGTCCACTATGGGGTTGTGGCTGCCTTTGTCCATCGAATAATACATCTCCTTGTCTATCAGGCGGAAGATGATGGTCTTGTCCCCCACCAGCGCCTGGTCGTGGCACTCGGCATAGCTCACGGTGCGCTCGTCGGCGCGCTTGTTGGTGAGCTCGTACCATAGCGAGCCCATATCCCAGTCGTGGTCGTCCACCTCCTTGATGGTCTTGATCCACATATCGGGCACTCCCATACTCATCCGGAAGTCGAAGCCGATGCCGCCCGCCTCCAGAGGGGCCGCCAGCCCGGGCATTCCGCTCATATCCTCGGCAATTGTGATGGCGGTGGGGCAGGTCTCCTTTATCAGACGGGCCGCCAGCGCCAGGTAGGTGACGGCATCCTCGTCCACGTTGGAGTCGAAATACTGCCCGTAGCCGGTGAAGTCGCGCTCCAGCCCGTGGTCCAGATAGAGCATACTGGTGACCCCGTCAAAGCGGAAGCCGTCCAGATTGTACTCTTCCATCCAGTATTTGCAGTTGGAGAGCAGGAAGAAGAGGGTCTCCTTCTTGCCGTAGTCAAAGCAGCGGGAGTCCCAGGCGGGATGGATGCCGCGCGCCCCTGCGTGGAAATATGTGGTGTAGGAGCCGTCGAGGCGGCTGAGCCCCTCGGCCTCGTTTTTCACTGCGTGCGAGTGGACTATGTCCATCACCACGGCGATGCCCAGGGCGTGGGCGGCATCCACCAGCGCCTTGAACTGCTCCGGAGTGCCGTAGCGCGACGAGAGGGCGTAGAAGTTGGAGACCTGATAGCCGAAGGAGCCGTAGTAGGGATGCTCCTGCAACGCCATTATTTGCAGGGTGTTGTAGCCGAGGTCGGCGATGCGGGGGAGGACATTCTCCCTGAAGTAGTCAAAGCTCGCCACCTCCTCCGCCTCGCTGCTCATCCCGATGTGGGCCTCATATATCAGCGGATTCTGCACCGCTGCCGGCCTGGGATGCCGCCACCTGTAGGGGGCGGAGAGCACCGGGACCTGTGCGGAGAACACCTTGGTGGCGCTGTCCTGAACGCAGCGCGTGGCGTAGGCCGGGAGCCGCTCGGCGCTGCCGCCGCGCCACTCCACTATCCATTTGTAGAGACTCCCCTCCTCTATCTCGCCCTCGGGCACGCGCAGCTCCCAGTTGCCGCCGCCCGTGGGGTGCAGCGCGTGGCGCTCGCTCTTCTTCCAGTGGTTGAAATCCCCCACCAGATATATTCTGAGGGCCATCGGGGCCCATTCGCGGAACACCCAGAAGCCCTCCTCCTTGTGCAGGACATAATAGAGATGGTTGTTGCACACGTCGTAGAGCGAGCCGCCGGGGGCGATTTCGCCCATTTTGGCTCTGATCCGCCCGCTGCGCGCCTCTATCGCTCCCTTGTAGGGGGCCAGATAGGGGTCTCCTTCGTATAACTTTTTCATGGCGCTATTTTTTGTCGATGAGCTCCAGCAGGGAGGTCTCGCTGTCTGTGAGGCACTTCTTGCAGTATTCCACCAGTTTCATCGCCTCCTCCACCTCTTTCTGGATGGCGTCCAGCGGATGGTCGGGGTTCTCGATTTCACAAACCAGCGCCTCCAGGCGCTCCACAGCCTCTTTGTATGTCATTTTATCTTCCATAGCTAAAGTATTTTTCCTTTTACGCTGCCGTCGGCAAACATTATGGTGACTTCATCGCCGCCCGCCACCTGGCTCTTGCCGGTGATTCTGCGGCCCTCCTTGAGGGTCAGGGCAAAGCCCTTGGCCAGTATGGCGGCGGGGTTGAGCGCCCCCACGCGGTATTCCAGCAGGCTGATGCGCTGCCTCTGCTGCGCCGTCTTCTCCCTGACCGCGGCGCGCAGGCGCATCACGGTGTTCTCCGTCTTGAGGCGGCTCTGCGAAATCTTGCCCCGCACCGCCAGCGACAGGCGCGACGAGAGGTTCTGCAGCCGCAGGCTCTCCCCGGAGAATATGTCCACGAAATAGTCGGCCAGGGCGGTGGGAGTCTTGAGATATTCGGCGGCGACCATATCGGCCACGTGCACATCCCGCTCGTGCCCAATGGCGGTGAACACCGGCAGGGGGAACTGGGCGATTGCCAGCGCCAGGTCGTAGTCGTCGAAGCAGGCCAGGTCGCTGGCGCTGCCTCCGCCGCGCATTATCAGCACGGCGTCGAACTCGCCGCGGCGGTCGGCCACGGTAGAGAGGGCCGCAATGATGCCCGCAGGGGCGTCGGCACCCTGCATAGGGGCGGCGAACAGCTCGCTGGAGAACTTGAAGCCGTAGGCGTTGCCGTGCAGATGGTCCATAAAGTCGCCGTAGCCCGCGGCGGTGGCAGACGAAATCAGCGCCAGGCGGCGGGGCAGCAGCGGCAGCGGATTCTGCGCATTGAGCCCTATCATCCCCTCGCTCTGCAGCCGGGCGATGGTGCGCTGCCGCTGTAGAAAGGCCTCCCCGGCAGTATAGGAGGGGTCGATGTCGCTTATTATCAGCGAGAAGCCGTAGACGGGCGAATAGTTGGCCTGCACGCAGCACAGCACGGCGATTCCCGCCTCCAGTTTGCGCCCCGTCTCGAATTCGAAGCGGCTGCTGATGCCCGGGAATTTGGAGCCCCAGATTATGGCGCGGGCCTCGGCCACGGTGGTGCGGCTGTCGGCGCTCTTTTCTATGAGGGTCAGATAGCAGTGGCCGCTGCGGTTGCGGGCCAGTTGCTGAATCTCCGCCTTGACCCACAGCGGAGCGGGGAGATTTTCGTCAATCGCCTCTTTCACAAAGCCCAGCAGCTGTCCTAATGTGTATATGTCCTGTTCCATAATTATCCCAACTTTTAAAGGTAAGAAAAATTACAATCCGCCACCCTTGATAAGCAAAATTGTTGTACTTTTGCGACGATGGAAATCGTTAAGGCAGCATACGTCTCAAGCTCGGTCACCGCGGCCGGCAGTCAGATGCCCGCAATGCGGGAGTTCGCCTTCATCGGCCGTTCCAATGTGGGCAAATCATCGCTGATCAACTGCCTCACGGGCAATTCTTCCCTGGCCCACACCTCCTCCACCCCCGGCAAGACGCAATGCATCAACCACTTTGTGATAAACGACAGCTGGTATCTGGTGGATTTGCCCGGCTACGGATATGCAAAGCTCTCCAAAGAGCGGCGCGCAAAGCTCGCCGGGATGATAAACGACTACATCGACAATTGTGAGAGGCTCGCTCTGCTGTTCGTGCTTCTGGACAGCCGGCACGACCTTCTCAAGATAGATCTGGACTTCCTTCTGTCGCTGGGCGAAAAGGGAGTCCCTTTTGCAGTAATACTCACCAAGTGCGACAAGCTGGGCACCAACGCCCTCGCCTCCAGAATCGAGGCCCTGAAGCGGCAGCTGGGAGAGTATTGGGAGCCGCTGCCCGACATTTTCGCCACCAGCAGCAAGTCCGCCGCAGGCCGGCAGCCGCTTCTGGACTACATCGGCGGCATCCTCAAAGATCTCGAAAAATCGAAATAACTATCCTACATTTACCTTTGTATTATGGAATACGACCACAAGCTTAAGATTTTTTCTTGCCGCAGCAGCAAATATCTCGCAGAGAAAATTGCGCTGAACCTCGGAGTAGAACTTGGCAACTCCACCGTCACAACATTCAGCGACGGCGAGTTCCAGCCCGCGTTTGACGAGAGCGTCCGCGGTGCCACAGTGTTTATCGTGCAGTCCACCTTCCCTCCGACAGAGAACATCTTTGAGCTGCTGCTCATGATCGATGCGGCCCGCAGAGCGTCCGCATACAAGGTCATTGCAGTGATCCCCTACTTCGGCTGGGCCCGTCAGGACCGCAAGGACCGCCCCAGAGTGAGCATCGGCGCCAAGCTGGTGGCCAACCTGCTGGTGGCAGCCGGCTGCGACCGCGTGATGTCCTGCGACCTGCACGCCGACCAGATACAAGGTTTCTTTGACGTACCTGTGGACCACGTATATGCCAGCTCCATCTTCCTCCCCTATCTGAGGGACCTCAAGATAGAGAACCTCTCCATCGCCTCCCCCGATATGGGCGGCGCAAAGAGGGCCAACGCCTACGCCCGCATCCTGGGCGTGCCTATGATCATATGCCACAAGTCGCGCGAGCGGCCGAACGTCGTGGGTTCGATGACCGCCATCGGCGAAGTCGAGGGGCGCAACGTGGTGATTGTGGATGATATGGTGGACACCGCCGGCACCATCACCAAGTGCGCCGATATGCTCAAGGAGAAGGGTGCCCTCAGCATCCGCGCCGTGGCTACCCACCCTATGCTCTCGGGCAATGCCTACGAGCGCATCAAGGCCTCCGCAATCGAGGAGTTCATCGTGACCGACACCGTGCCCCTGCGTCCGCGCGAGGGGGACGATATCTCCAAGTTCAAGGTGCTCTCGGTGGCCGGCATCTTTGCCGACATCATCAACAAGGTCTACAACAACAAGCCCATCAGCGATTCTTTCGTTTTCTAGCAGATGCAGACCTTCTTACTTGCGACAGCAGTTGTGGCATTGTGCGTTTTCGGCCTCTGCTTCAACATAATTTTCCGCAAAGACGGCAAGTTCCCCGACGGCGAGATTTCACACAACAAGGAGCTGCGCAAGCGCGGCATCGTGTGCGCCAAGGAGGAGGAACTCCGTCTTTGGGGACGCAAGCACAACAAACAGAACCCCGACTGCAGCGATCTGGGCTGCAGCGCATGCAGCGGATGCAGCTCAAGGCCGCAGTCCGAATCTGAAGAGAATAATTAGAAAGTCTCCCCTTCCCGCTTGTGGAGCACCGCCTTGCGCAGCTCAAAGTTCTGCCCGAGGTATTTGCGGCGCACGTCGGGATTGGCGGCCAGCTGCTCGGGAGTGCCGCTCTCGAGGATTTCCCCGTCGTACAGCAGATAGGCGCGGTCGGTGATGGCCAGTGTCTCGTGCACGTTGTGGTCGGTGATCACAATGCCGATGCCGCGCGTCTTGAGGTGGGCGATTATGTGCTGAATGTCCTCCACCGCGATGGGGTCCACCCCGGCAAACGGCTCGTCAAGCAGGATGAACTTGGGATTGGTGGCCAGCGCGCGGGCAATCTCGCAGCGGCGCCTCTCGCCGCCGGAGAGCTGCACTCCCAGGCTCTTGCGCACCTTGCCGAGGCCGAATTCGCGGATGAGCTCTTCCAGACGCTGCTCGCGCTGCTCCCTGGGGATGTGGTTCATCTCCATCACCGAGGTGATGTTGTCTTCCACGCTCATACGGCGGAACACCGACGCCTCCTGCGCCAGGTAGCCGAGCCCCTTCTGGGCGCGCTTGTACATCGGCAAGCGGGTTATCTCCTCTTCTCCCAGGAATATCTTGCCCGAATTGGGCTTGACCAGACCCGTGATCATATAGAAGCTGGTGGTCTTGCCGGCGCCGTTGGGCCCAAGAAGGCCCACGATTTCGCCCTGCTCCACCTCTATCGAGGCCCCCTTGACGACGGTCCTCATTCCGTATTTCTTGACAAGATTGCTTGTAAAAAGTTTCATCGCTGTTCGTTGGTTTTAGCCGCTACTTGGGCTCAAGTTCAAATTCCTGGCTGAATGTGGCCACATCGGGGGAGTCCTTTATCATCTCCTTGGCCACTTCCATTGGCATATAAGGCTGGGGACCCGCCTTGGGGTCCTCCTCGGGCTCCCTGACCACCAGATCCAGGTTCACCGCCCGGCAGCGCAGCTCGCGCCGCAGGCTCGCCTGGAACTCGATGTACATCCGCTCCATTATCCACTTCTTCTGCAGCTCGTTGTTCAGATAGAGGGTCGCGAGGCCATCGGCGGGGGAATAGGTGTGTTCGTTCCCCTCGAAGAGGCTGCGCAGTTTGGGCTGGCGGTCTATCTTTGCGACGAGGGCGCTCCAGGCCTGGCGGAACTCGCCGTCGGTGATTTCCGCAGGGTTGCGGTCGGGTATCTCTTCCGCTGCAGCGGCCTCACCGCTCTGGGGAGCGGCCGCGGCGCGGTTCATAAGGTCTTTGATGGAGACCGAGCCCACCTTTTTCCCGGAGGGACGGGTGGCTGCGGGGCCTTCAGGGGCGGCAGCGGGGCGCGCGGCAGCGGCCGACACGCCTGCCGATGCCGCAGACGGGGCCGGGGAGGCAGGGGCCTGAGCGGCCGCTGCAGGTGCGGCGGAAGCCTCCGCCTGCAATGCAGCGCTATGAGCCGGAGCAGCCGGGGCCGGGGAAGTTGCCGGGGCAGCCGCAGGGGCCGAGGCCGGAGCTGCGGAGGCCGAAGCCGCGGGGGCCACAGATGCAGCCACAGGGGCCGCCGGGGCCACCGCCGGGGCCGCGGGAGCCGCCGAGAGCCTTGAGAGCTTTATCAGCGCAAACTCTATCAGCAGCCTCGGGTTGCCGGAACTCTTGTATGCAGTCTCGCAGCCGCAGGAAATCTCCAGCGCCTTGTACAGGAAGTCCATCGTGCACTTTGCGGCGCAGTCGTCGTAGCGGGCCGCGATGGTGGGCGCCATCTCCAGCAGGCTGCGGGAGGTGCTCATCTTGCACACAATCAGATTGCGCAGATGGGTGCTGAGCCCGGATATGAAGTGCAGAGCGTTGAAGCCCTTGCAGAGGATTTCGTCGAAGAGCACCAGGGCAGAGGCGTGGTCGCCCGCAAGAAACATATCGGTGAGGCGGAAGTAATAGTCATAGTCCAGCACATTGAGTATGCCGATGACCTTCTCGTAGGTGATTTCCCCACCGCAGAAGGCCACCGTCTGGTCAAACAGGGTGAGGGCGTCGCGCATTGCGCCGTCGGCCTTCTGGGCTATTATGTGCAGCGCGTCGTCGGTGGCGGACACGCCCTCGCCGGACGCGATGCCGCGCAGGTTGCGCACTATGTTCTCCACGCTTATGCGGCTGAAGTCGTATGTCTGGCAGCGGGAGAGGATTGTGGGCAGAATCTTGTGCTTCTCGGTGGTGGCGAGGATGAATATCGCATACTCCGGCGGCTCCTCCAGCGTCTTGAGAAAGGCGTTGAAGGCGGCCTGCGAGAGCATATGCACCTCGTCTATGATATACACGCTGTAGCGGCCTATCTGGGGCGGAATCCTCACCTGGTCGGTGAGGTTGCGGATGTCGTCCACCGAGTTGTTGCTGGCCGCGTCAAGCTCGTGGATGCAGTAAGAGCGCCCTTCCGCAAATGATCGGCACGACTCGCACTCGCCGCAGGGCTCCATATCGGGGCCGGGGTTGCTGCAGTTGATGGTCTTTGCAAAAATGCGGGCGCAGCTGGTCTTGCCCACGCCGCGCGGGCCGCAGAAGAGATATGCGTGCGCCAGCTGCCCGCTCCGGATGGAATTCTTGAGGGTGCGGGCGATGTTTTCCTGCCCTATGAGCCCCTCGAAGGTGGCGGGCCTGTATTTCCTGGCCGATACTATGAATTGTCCCATACCCTACAAAAGTACGAATATTTATTAATTTTGCACCCTCAAACAGCGAATATGGACAACAATGTATACACCCTCGAAAGCGGGCTCAAGGTCGCTTTCAGGCATAGCAGCTCCCCGGTGGCGTATTGCGCCCTGTGCATAGGGGCCGGCACCTCCAACGAGCCGGAAGGCAAGCACGGGCTGGCGCACCTGACGGAGCATATGATTTTCCGGGGCTGCGAAAAGCGCTCCGCCTGCAGCATCAACAACCGCCTGGAGAAGGTCGGCGGCGATATGAACGCCTACACCGCAAAGGAGGAGACGGTGGTCTACTGCACCGTGCTCAAGGAGGACATCACCAAGGCCATCGACCTCTCCTTCGAGATCGCCTTCACCTCGGTTTTTGACGAGGACGAGCTGGAGAAGGAGAAGAATGTGGTGGCCGACGAAATCAATATGTGCCTGGACAATCCCGCCGAATTCATTTTCGAGGATTACGAGAAGGCCCTCTTCAAGGGGCACAGCCTGTCGCGCACAATCCTGGGCACTGCCGAATCGATAAAAGGGATCACCTCCGACGACATAAAGCAGTATGTCAGGAACTACTACACCCCCACCAACATGAGCCTCTCGGTGGTGGGCGACTTTGACCAGAAGGCGATGCTGCGCACTGTGGAGCATCTGCTGGCCAAATATGCCGCGCATTTTGCCGCCGACGCCGACCCCGCGCACAGCACTTCAGTTCCCGGGCGGAACATTTTTGACATAGACCAGAGCTGCAACTTTCACCAGACCAACTGCATAATCGGGGCGCGGGCCTATCCCTACGCCCATCCCGACAGGGTGGCCCTCTCGCTGCTGTGCAACATTCTGGGCGGCCCGGCAAGCAATTCGCGCCTGAACAGCTCCCTGCGGGAGAGAAAGGCGCTGGTGTATCACGTGGACGCCTCTTATGTGCGCTATTCCACCGCCGGAGTGGCGGTGATATACTTCGGCTGCGACAAGGACAATGTGGACAAGTGCCTCAAGCTCTGCAGAAAAGAGCTGGAGAAGGTGCGCGAAATTCCGCTTGGCGAGCCGGCGCTCAAGGCGGCCAAGAAGCAGGTGCTGGCGCAGAACGCCATCGCGTCGGAATATGGCGAGGCGCAGGCGCTCAGCATCGCCCGCAACATTCTGCGCAGCGGCGTATATCCCACCGCGGAGCTGTTCCGCGAGCAGCTGGAGGCGGTAACGGCCGGGCAGCTGCAGCGCGTCGCCCGCGAAATATTTGCGGAGGAGAATCTCTGCGAACTCATATACAGGTAGCGCAATGACAGTGGAGGAATACTGCCGTGCCAATTCGTCGCTGCCGAGCAGCGGCACTCTGGAGTGGATAGAGCGCACCACCCATCTGCGCACCAACCACGCCCGGATGCTCTCGGGGCGCACGGAAGGGGGGCTGCTGAGCCTCATCAGCCGCATCGTCCGCCCGCAGAGGGCGCTGGAGCTGGGGGTTTTCACCGGCTATTCCACGGTGTGCATTGCCGAGGGACTCGCCCCGGGCGGGGTCATCGACTCAATCGAGATCAACGACGAGCTGGAGGACATAATCCGCGAGGCGTTCAGCCGCGAGGGGATTGAGGGCAAGGTCAATCTGATTTTCGGCGATGCGCTGGAGATTGTCCCCACCCTGCCCCACACTTACGATCTGGTTTATATCGACGCCAACAAGCGGCAGTATCCCGATTATTGGCGCCTGGTGGTGGACAAGGTGCGCAGCGGCGGGGTCATAATCGCCGACAACACGACCTGGGACGGCAAGGTGGCCGCGGAGCAGCGGCCGCACGATGTGCAGAGCGAGGCCATCTGCACCTTCAATGAGATGGTGGCCGGCGACAGATGCGTCCGCTGCGTGATGCTCCCGGTGCGCGACGGCATCACCCTGGCGGTGAAATTATAAGACTAAGAGAGTTTAGAGT
>CAZIUO010000016.1:0-27071 GCA_964542575.1 uncultured Muribaculaceae bacterium | reverse complement strand
ACTCTAAACTCTACACTCTAAACTCTACACTCTAAACTCTACCTGGCTGGCTTTTGAAAAAGCCTGCAAACCTCGCCTACCCAGAGTATCAGCGAAGTCGCCACGGTGATTATGGCCCAGTCGGCAAAGCGGATGCCGCCCTGCGCCACATTGAACATCTCCTGCAGGCCGGGAGTCTCGGTGATGAGCACCTGCCCGAAGAAAATCACCATCAGAATCAATATGAACCCTTTGGCACTCTTGAAATCCAAGTGCCTGAAGGCCGAGCCGCCGGTCATAAACGCCTTGGCATTGAAGAGATTCCAGAACTGCAGCATCACGAATATAGTGAAGAACATTCCCAGCTCATAGGGCGACAGACCGTCGTATGCCCCCCAGCGTATGCTGCCGTTGAATATCCCCGCCAGCGAAGTGACGTCGGCGTGCTGGAAAAACATCAGTATGCCCAGCAGAATGGCGGTGAAGATGGCACCCACGCCAAGAATCAACCCGCCCATCCCTTTCAGGATATTCTCCGTGATGGGGCGGGGACGGTCTTTCATCACGCTCTTGTCGGGCGGCAGGGAGGCCAGCGCCAGCGCCGCCATAGTGTCCATAATCAGGTTCACCCACAGCATCTGGGTCACCGTCAGGGGCGAGTCAGTGCCCAGGAAGGCGCCGATGGCCACAATCAGGCAGGCCACAACATTCACCGTCATCTGGAACAATATGAAGCGCTTGATGTTCTTGTAGAGCGAGCGGCCCCACATCACCGCGTTGGCGATTGTGGCAAACGAATTGTCCATAATGGTCATATCGCTCGCCTCCTTGGCCACTGCCGTGCCGTCGCCCATCGAGAGACCCACATTGGCCGCGTTGAGGGCGGGGGCGTCGTTGGTGCCGTCGCCGGTCACCGCCACCACGTGGCCCAGGCTCTTGAGGGCCCGCACTGCGCGGTCCTTGTCGTTGGGGCGGGCGCGGGATATGATTTTGATCTCCGGCAGACGCTCGCGCAGCTGCTCGTCGGTCATCGAGGCGATGTCGGTGCCCAGGCAGAGGTTGCGGTCGGTGTCGGTCTCTTTCCAGAGCGAGAGCTGGCGGCCGATCTCCTTGGCGGTGCCAGGGGCGTCGCCGGTGATGATTTTGACCTGGATGCCGGCATTCTGGCAATCCTGGATTGCTGCGGGCACATCGGCGCGGACGGGGTCCTCGATGGCCACCACGCCCATCAGGTTGAGGTCCTTGACCTTGAGCTTGCCGTTTTCGATAACGCCGTCCATCCCGTCCAGCTCCTTGTAGGCGAATGCCAGGGTGCGGCAGGCGCGGCCCTGATACTCGGCCAGCTTGCGGTTGTAGGCGTCAATCTCGCTCTGCTCCAGGGTGCACATCTTCATCAGAATGTCGGGCGCGCCCTTTACATAGAGCACATAGCCGCCGGTGATCTTGCTGGTGACTATTGTGGCCATATACTTGAGCTCGGTGGTGAACTGTATGCGGTCCACAACCTCGGCGTCGGTGCGCAGCACCATATAATCCTCCCCGGCAGAGTGCAGCCACAGCAGCAGCGCCCCCTCGGTGGGGTTGCCCACGGTGGCGGGCTTGTCGGCGTTTGAGTAGTCCAGGTGGGCGGTGGTGTTCACGGCGATGCACTCCTTGAGCAGGCGCGAGAGGCGGCTGTCGTCCAGCTTCTGGTCTTTGAGGAAGGGGAAGTGGGAATCCACGACCCTCATCTGGTTCTGGGTCAGGGTGCCGGTCTTGTCAGAGCATATCACCGACACCGCACCCATTGTCTCGCAGGCGTGCATCGTGCGGGGCAGGGTGTTCTGCTTCATCAGCCGCTTCATGCTGAAGGCCAGGCTCAGGGTCACCGCCATCGGCAGCCCCTCGGGCACGGCCACAACCACCAGCGTCACCGCAATCATAAACGAACTCAGCAGGTAGCTCACAAAATCCATCACCGCCGCCGTGTCGGCAAAGCTGAAGCCGTAGCGGATGCCGAACACTGCTATGCGGCCCACCAGAATCGCGGCCGCTATCAAATAGCTCAGCTTGGTGATGAGCCTTGCCAGCCTGTCCAGATTCTCGCTCAGCGGGGTGGCGTCGCCGTCCTTGACCTGCGCTGCGACAAACACTTTGCCGCAGGCGGTGGCGTCGCCCACCGCGAATATCTTGGCCACGCACTCGCCCTCGGTCACCGTGCACCCTTTGAGCACGTGGTTGGAGGGGTAGGTGGCGTCGGGGTCAAACTGCTCGGGGTCGGTGAACTTGGAGCACTGCGGCTCGCCCGTGAGCGAAGACTCGTTTATCACCAGGTTCATGCTCTCCTGAATCTCGCCGTCGGCGGGGACCTCCTCGCCAGCAGCCAGCAGCACGATGTCCCCCACCACGATATCCTTGCGGGGCACCTGGCACACGTTGCCGCCGCGGATAACCCGCACCGGCGTGTCGTCGTTAACTTCGTTGAGGCTCTGGAATGTCTTCTCGTTCTGCGACTCCAGAATGTGGGCCACTCCGGTGGCCAGCAGCACCGCCGCCGCTATGCCGATAGGCTCCAGATAGGGCTGCCAACCGGCTGCCTCGCCGTAAACCCCCTCATAGAATGAGATGCCGCCCGAGAGCAGCAGGGCAAACAGCAGCACGCTGAATAGCGGGTCCATCTTGAACTTGTGCGCGTCGCCGTCCCATTCGCCGCCCAGGTAGGCCACGAGATAGGTCACCGCAAACAGCACGAACACCATTGCCGGGGCAATCCAGAGCCCCTCGTGGCTGTAGATGCCAGCTGCGGGCAGGATGACGGCCGCGAGAGCCGTCAGCACAAACACCGCCAGATAAAGTCTCAGCAGCCAGAAGTTGAGGCAATGCCCCACTTTCTGCCAGGCGGTCTCCTTGACCGGCGGGGTGAGCACGTTGGCTCCGAATTTGGCGCGGCTCTCCTCTACCTCTGCGGCAGTCAGCCCGCTGTAACGAAGTTTTTGATCCATTTTGTCTTTTTAAAGTTAAAGGAGGAGTTCGGATTTGCGGACTCCTCCCTGAATTTTCAATATGATGCCCTTGCGGCTGCTACTCTTCGGAGTCGCTCTCGTCGTCATCATCTTCATCTCCGTCAATGTCCTCGCTGAGGCTGATGGAGATGTTGCGCAGATGGTAGCCGTTGTCCTCCACAGTCACCAGCAGAGGGTTCTCCGCCTTCTCGTAGTTGTCGAGGGAGATGACTATGCTCTTGCCGTTGTAGGTGCAGGAGACGATGTAGTCGCCGGGAGTCACGTTCCTCAAGATGTAGTTGCCGTCCCTCTCGGTGGTGTATTCATAGGTGTCATTCTCTCCGGTGTAGGTCACGACAACCCCGTTTATGGCACGGCCGTCGTAGCTGACAGTTCCGATCACCTCTGCCGGGCGCGCCTCTTTGTTGCAGGCTGCTGCGAGCACAAGCGCTGCAGCCATTGTCAATAGTGTTGCTAACTTTTTCATTGGTGTGTTGTCCTTTTTAGAAAAGAAACGGGCAACATAAGAATGCCACCCATTTCTTCAGTAAATCTATGCAGGAAGCTTATTCAACTGCGTTTGCGCCGTAGAGAATCTTGAGCGCGTTGCAGCGGCGAAGCTCTTGCTTGATGTCGGTGATGATACCCATTCGGGTGTTCTTGTCAGCCTTGATGGACACTGTCATGAACGGACGGTCCTGCTCGCTGAGGTTTTCACGCTCAGCTGCCACGAAGTCGCGGATCTCATCTATAGAACGGAAGGAGTCGTTGAGCTGGATGCGGCTGTCGGTACCATATTTTCCCTGGTACTTGGGCAGCGGGGTTCCCACATAAATGTATGAGGAAAGGTCCTTGCGCTCCAGTTTGGCAATCTCGCTTGCAGCGGGCAGTGAAACCATTACCAAGTGCTCTGTCTGACGCATGCTGGTGGTGATCATAAAGAACATCAGAATCATGAACACGATGTCAGGGAGCGATGCGGTGCTGATTGCAGGAATGCCGCCTTTGCTACTTTTTTTGAATTTTGCCATTATGCTGTCCTCCTATTTCTGTAGTCTGGTATCCTTAGGCTCGGCTTCGGAAATCTGCTGCGGGATACATTTACGCACGATTTTCTGTTTGTCGTCGTCGAGCTGCGCATACTTCTTGCCGTAGTTTGCCACGGAGAATTCGTCGCGGATTTCGTTTATGGCCTTGACCAGCTCATTCTGTACGGCGATGTACTGTCCGTAAGTTGTGCCACGGTCGTTCTGCAGAGAAATCACACCCTTCGATACCGGATAGGGACCGAAGCCCTCGATGTCCTTGACCACCTTCTCAGGGAGGTTGGGATCGTTCATGGGGTTGGTGAGGAACTCTACGATTTTATCCTTGAGTTGGCTGACATCTATAGGCTGGTCACCGGCGAATACGCGGTCGTTCACGTTGATTTTCACAATCACGATGTTGCGGCGGTTGACCTTCTCGTTCTGCAGCTTGACATTCTCGTCCGGCATGGGGGGGAGACGGCGGGGAAGGCCTTTCTCCTGGTCCATCGTCGTTACCATCAGGAAGAAAATCAGCGCAATGAAAGAAATGTCGGCCATTGAGCTTCCATTTATTTCAGGAGTCTTTTTTGATGCCATATCCTAATGTTTATTAACGATTCTTAATTGCATTGCGAATGCCTGCGCCTATGAGGGTCAAAAATGTGGCCACAACAAGGATATAGGTGAGATACAGGCCTGCATCTGTCAGTTTGGACACCATCGGGGTGTATGCAACGTTGGTGTGAACCTCTCCGCCGGGAGCCAGCAGCCAGCAGATCACCAGAAGCACGGCTGTGCCTGCAAGCAGCGCAAGGAATGTGAGCATGCTCTTTTTGGACTTGCTTACATCGATGAGCAGGAAGACTACAACCAGCACCAGCGATACTGCCACCAGGACATACGCCCAGATGAGGAAAGTGTCCAGAATAGGGTCACTTGCATTCTGGTGCGGCAGCACGAAGAAGAGAACCAGCAATATTGCAGAGATTCCCAGAAGGACCCATTTTAAATATTTAGCCAGTTTCATTTTATTGTTTTTTCAATTGTTAATATAAATACCCTTTAAACAGACTTATTTCTGATATTTTACCAGAAGGTCCACGAAGCTGATGGAAGCGTCTTCCATCTGAGCGACGATAGTGTCGATCTTTGAAGCGAGGTAGTTATAGAACAACTGAAGGATGATGGCTACGATAAGACCGCCGACTGTGGTGATGAGGGCGACTTTCATACCGCCGGCAACCAGGTTCGGGGAGATATCACCTGCAACCTCGATAGCATCGAATGCCTGAACCAGACCGATCACAGTACCGAGGAATCCGAGCATAGGTGCGATACCGATGAAGAGGGCGATCCAGGAGAGGCCCTTCTCCAGCTGTGCCATCTGAACGGAACCGTAGGAAGTGACAGCCTTCTCTACATTCTCGACGCCCTGATCCATACGGATGAGGCCCTGATAGAAGATGCTTGCGACAGGACCGCGGGTGTTGCGGCAGATGTCCTTGGCTTTCTCCACGTCACCTTTGCTCAGCGCAGCCTCGATGCTCTCGAGAAGCTTCTTGGTGTTGGTCTGGGAAAGGCTGAGGGTGATGATTCTCTCGATTGCGATTGCAAGACCGAGGATAAGGCAGATGAGCACTGTGGCCATGAAGCCTGCACCACCTTCGATGAACTTGGTCTTGAGCTGCTGGTGGAGGGGCTCATCGCTTCCGGTAGCTGCGAAAGGGTTCTCGGGAGATTCAACCGGAGTCGCTGCAACCTCGTCGGCTGCGGCAGCCTCAACAGCCTCTGTAGCAGCGCTGTCAGCGGCTGCTGCTTCATCCTGTGCGAAAGTTGATTGGTTAGCAGTGAAGGTCAGAAGGCCGGCTACTGCCAAAAACATGAAAACTTTTTTCATAGGTTTTTAATTAATTATAAAAAATATATAGTATTTGCTTGTTCGCAATAATTGGTGCAAGTTAAGACAAATTTTTTAAAATCCTAAATAAATTCTCCGCATTGTGCTCTGTAGCGGCCTCTAGGGCGGAAAATGGTATGTTCTTGATTTCGCAGATTTTGTCGGCGACATACCTCACATAGGCGCTCTCGTTGCGGCGTCCGCGATAGGGCACCGGGGTCAGGTAGGGGCAGTCGGTTTCCAGCAGGATGTCCTCCAGGGGGATGCGCTCCAGGGCCGCGGCCACGTGGGCGTTCTTGAATGTCACCACGCCTCCGATGCCCACCATAAAATCCCCCGCGCTGCGGATGCGGCGGTAGGTCTCGTAACTCCCGGTAAAGGCGTGGAACACTCCCCGCACGCTCTTGCCCACCTTGCGGATGCACTCCAGGGTCTCTTCCAGAGCCTCCCGGCAGTGGATTATCACCGGCAGGTCATTCTCGCAGGCCAGGTTCAGCTGCTCGCAGAAGACCTCCTTCTGCTGCTGCTCAAACTCCCGGCTCCAGTAGAGGTCCATCCCGATCTCTCCGATGGCGGCCCAGGGGCGGTCGCCCAGATGGTCCAGGACAAACTGCAGCTCTTCGTGCCAGTTCTCCCTGACCTCGGTGGGGTGGAGCCCGGTGGCGGGCCAGGCAAAGCCGGGGAGGGCGTCGGCGGCGCGGCACATCGCTCCGAAAGAAGAGGAGTCGATGCCGGGCATCACGATTTTCTTGACGCCGGCCGCTTTTGCGCGGGACACCACCTCGTCAAAATCATCCTTGAAGGCTTCGTCGTAGATATGTGAGTGAGTGTCTATCATTTGCGGCGCAAATCTAATCAATTTGCACCAAATCTGTCGCCGGAGATGCGATAGATTTTGCCCTCCATCTCGAGTTCCACCAGCGGCAGGGCTATCTCCGCGACGGTTCGCGAGAGGGCGGCGGCGATGGTGTCGGCGTCGGAGCGGGGATTGCTGCAAAGAAAGCGGAGAATCTCCCCCGCAACGCCGCCGCAGGGGCGCACCCGGGGCCTGTCAAAGCCCAGCGGCAGAGTCCCCGGCTCCCAGCCCATTGCCCGGATTATCGATTCGGGGCCGGTCACTATGCCGGCGATGTTGCTCTCGATGAGATTGTTGCAGCCGCGGAATGTGTTGTCGTCGATGCGGCCGGGCACTGCAAACACGCTGCGGTCGTAGTCCATCCCCAGCTGCGCCGTGATGAGCCCGCCCCCCTTCTTCTTGGACTCCACCACCAGCACGCAGTCGCACAGGCCGGCGATTATGCGGTTGCGCCGCACGAAATTTACGGGGTAGGAGGGGGTGAAGGGGGTGAACTCGGTCACCAGCGCCCCCTGCTGCAGAATCCGCTCCGCAAGGTTCTGGTTTGAAGGGGGATAGATGGTCTCGAAGCCGGTCCCCATCACCGCCACCGTCTCCAGGCCGTGCTTGAGGGCGGCGGTGTGGGCGAATGTGTCGATGCCCAGCGCCAGCCCGCTCACCACCACCGGGGCGGGAGCGCATTTGGAGAGCCCCTCCACTATGGCGTTGCAGTAGCGCCGGCCGTTTTCGGTTGCGGCGCGGGTCCCCACGATTGCAATCATCCGCGCGCCGTTCAGGTCAAAGCCGCCGCTGGTGTAGAGCACGATGGGGGCGTCGGGGCACTGCCGCAGCCGGCCGGGATAGAGGCTGTCCTCTATCGAGAGAATCTCCAGGCCGTGGTCCAGAGCCCAGTCGATGTCCCGCGCCGCGTCGGCGGCGGTCTTTTGGGAGAATATCCTGTCGGAAATCACACAGTTGCCCTCGCCGCGCTCCCGCATCAATTGCTGCAGCTGTTCGGGGGTACTGGAGAATATGGCGTCAATGCCTCCCGCGGCCTCCATCAGCATCCGGGCCTCGCTCAGCCGGGAGGCGTAGCAGGCGGCAATGGAGGCGGCACGTATAAGAAAATCCCGTCTCATCTGTTGCGTTTTTATCCGCAAGATAGAAAGACGGGATTCTCTGCGGCGGAAATGTCAGGATTTCTGCCGTAAAATTTCTGATTCCGAAATCAGATGATCAGCATTGCATCGCCGTAGGTGCCGAACTTGTAACCCTCCTGCAGCGCCACCTCATAGGCGTGCATCACATTGTTGTAGCCGCCGAAGGCCGCCACGTTCATCAGCATCGTGGATTTGGGCAGGTGGAAGTTGGATATCAGCGCGGTGGGGATGGAGACCTTGTAGGGAGGGAAGATGAACTTGTTGGTCCAGCCGTCGTACTCCTCTATCTCGTTGGTGGTGGTGACGAATGTCTCAAGCCCGCGCAGCACGGTGATGCCCACCGCAACCACCCTGTGGTTGGTGCGCTTGGCCTGATTGACCCTCGCGGCCGTCTCGGCGGTGATGATCAGCGGCTCGCTGTCCATCTTGTGCTTGGAGAGGTCCTCCACATCCACGGTGTGGAAGTGGGCGTTGCCCATATGCAGGGTTATGAATGCCGAATCGACCCCCTTGATTTCCAGCTTCTTGAACAGAATCTTGCTGAAGTGCAGGCCGGCGGCGGGAGATGCCACCGCCCCCTCGTGACGGGCGTAGATGGTCTGGAAGCGCTCCTTGTCGATCTCCTCGGCCCTGGGACGCAGCCACTTGGGGATGGGGAGCGAGCCTATGGAATAGAGGGCGCTCTTGAACTCCTCGTAAGGGCCGTCGTAGAGGAAGCGCAGGGTGCGGCCGCGGGAGGTGGTGTTGTCTATAACCTCGGCCACCAGGGAGTTGTCGTCTCCGAAGTAGAGCTTGTTGCCTATCCTGATCTTGCGTGCGGGGTCCACCAGAACGTCCCAAAGATGCTGCTCGCGGTTGAGCTCGCGCAGCAGGAACACCTCGATCTCGGCCCCGGTCTTCTCCTTGTTGCCATAGAGCCGCGCGGGGAAAACCTTGGTGTCGTTGAACACGCAGAGGTCGCCCTCGTCTACATAATCTATGAAATCCTTGAAGATTTTATGCTCTATCTCGCCGGTGTCCTTGTGCAGGACCATCAGCCGGCATTCGTCTCTCTCTTCCGACGGGTATTTTGCGATCTGGTCTAAAGTTAGCGGGAATTCGAATTCTTTTTGTTTCATCTCGTCACTTTTGAGTGTGAACCTGCAAAATTATTTTAAGAAAGTAAAAAATCCAAAGAAATGGCGTTTTTTATTTCAAAATCGCCTGATAGTGTGCGTCTAAGGGCCGTCAGATGGGCTCCGCTGCCCAGGCTCAGCCCCAAATCGCGGGCAAAGGAGCGGATGTAGGTCCCCTTGCTGCAGCGAATGGTGACATCCGCCTGCGGACGCCCCGAATCTCCGATTTTAAAATCGTCAAGGCTGATGCGCTCTATGGTGATGAGCGAAGAACTCAGCGGCACGCTCTTGCCCTCGCGCGCCAGCTCGTAGGCCCGCTTGCCCCCCACCATCTTGGCGGAGAAAATCGGGGGGACCTGCTCCTGCTCCCCGATGAAGCCCTCCAGGGCGCGCTCCACCGCCTCACGGGTGATGTGTTCGTGGGGGTAGATGGCGTCTATCTCCTTTTCCAGGTCGTAGCTCGCGGTGGTGGCTCCGAATTCGATCGTGGCCTCATACTCTTTGGTGCCCGCCTGCAGAGTCTCCGCGATTTTGGTGGCGCGCCCGGCGCATATCACCAGCAGCCCGGTGGCCAGCGGGTCCAGAGTGCCGGCGTGCCCCACCTTTATGTGGCGGTTGTGGAAGTGCTTCTGCAGCGCGAACTTGTATTTGCGCACCGCGTCGGCGCTGGTCCAGCGGTAGGGCTTGTCCACCGGGAGCACCAGCCCGTCGGGGTAGGCGTCGATTGCCGGCGCCAGGGGGCCGGTCCAGTTGCGGTCGATGACGGTGGCCTTTATCATCTATCTGCAGGGGATTTTGTCTATGCGTCTCTGGTGGCGGCCCCCCTCGAACTGTGCCCCGAGGTAGGCGTCCAGAATCCTCACCGCCATACGGCGGCTGATGAAGCGGGCGGGCATCGAGATTATGTTGGCGTTGTTGTGCCGCTTGGCCAGCGCCGCGATCTCGGGCTGCCAGCAGAGGGCGGCGCGCACTCCCTGATGCTTGTTGAGCGTCATTGTGATACCGTTGCCGCTGCCGCACATCGCCACCCCGAAGTCCACTTCTCCGGCCTCCACCGCCGCTGCCAGCGGGTGTGCCGTGTCGGGGTAATCCATACTTTCGGGGGAGTCGGTGCCGAAGTCGCGCACTGCGTAGCCCCGCTTTGCAAGCACTTTCTTTATATATTCCTTGAGTTCGTAGCCGGCGTGGTCGCTGGCGATTCCTGCTGTCTGCATGGCTTATTTCTCTGACTGTTTCTCGATATTCTGCATTATCTGCTCCTGGCGCTGCTTGCGCAGCATCCGGTCGCGCCGGTCAAAGGCGGTCTCGCTCTCCTTGTTCTGCAGGTCCTCGGAGTTCTCCACTATGAGGGCGGGCTTGCCGGCGTAGCGGTCCTTCTTGGGGATGGACATCAGATCGCCGGTGTTTATGGGGAGCCCGTGGCGAATGTAAGAGTCGTCTACGCTGCTGATGTCCACCACGATTATCTTGTCGCGGTTTATCCGGTCCACGTCCACCTGGGGCAGGTCGGTCATGTCATAGCCGGTGGCCACGATGGTCACGTGGATTTCCTCGCCCACGCTCTCGTCGCGCACCACGCCGCACTTGAAGCTGTTGGCGCCGCCGGTGGCGTCGGTCACATAGTCCATTATCTGCTGCTTCTCCTCCGCGCGCATATTGCTGGCGGTGATGTTCACCAGCGCCTTGTTGGCCTTGGTTATGTTGCAGTTGCTCATCAGGGGCGAGCTGAGGGCCGACTCCACCGCATTGCGGGCGCGGTCGCCGCCCACGCCGCTGCCGATGCCCATAAAGGCCATTCCGCTGTCCTTCATTATCTTCTTGACGTCGGCAAAGTCCACATTGATGAGGCCGCGGCAGGAGATTATGTCGGTGATGCTCTTCACGGCGGTGGCCAGCACTTCGTTGGCCTTGTCCAGCGCATCAAAGAATTCCAGGTCGGGATAGACCTCGTAGAGGCGCTGGTTGTCTATGATCAGGAGCGAATCCACGTGACGGCTGAGCTCGCGGATGCCCTCGGTGGCGCGGTACATCGCCTCGGGGCCCTCGTCTCGGAAGGGGATGGTGACCACCCCGACGGTGAGCAGCCCCTTGCTCTTGGCCGCCTCCGCAATCACGGGAGCCGCGCCGGTGCCGGTGCCGCCGCCCATACCGCAGGTGATGAACACCATCTCGTTGGTGCCGGTGAGTATGTTGTTGATGTCGTCAATCGATTCTGTGGCGGCCTTCTTGCCCACCAGATAGTCGGTGCCGGCGCCAAGGCCCTTGGTGATGACCCCGCCCAGCTGCAGTTTCTGCGGCACGGGGCTGGAGCTCAGGTGCTGGAAATCGGTGTTGCAAACCACATAGTCAATGTGGTCCATACCCTGCTCGAACATATAGTTGACGGCATTGGTGCCGCCGCCTCCCACGCCGATTACCTTTATTATGTTGCTCTTCACGTCCCAGCCTTCGGGGATGATGGAGTCGTATTGCTGTTTGCTCATAGTCTTGAATCTTTTTGGAATTAATTATCGCCCCCCACGCTGAACAGGTCGGTGATCCAGCCCTTCAGCTTGCTCGGTTTGCCGGGATGCTCCTCCTCGGCAGGTTCTTCCTCCTCTCCCTCTTCCTCTTCCTCTGCAAGCTCCTCCTCCAGCTTGCGCTTGCGCTCCTCTTCCTTGCGGGCCTCCTTTTCTGCCTTCTGCTGCTGCTTGAGGCGGTTTTTCTCCTCTTTTTCCAGGCGGGCCTTCTCGCGGCGGGTCATCTGGGTGATGTCCTGACCTTCGAATATGGAGGGCTCGTGCTTGGGCGTGGCGTCCACCATCGTGCGGGTGAGGCCTTCGCCGATTTCGCTCTCGTGGCTGAAGCTGTCCATCAGGGCACCCACAATAGATGTGGCGCCGGTGTCAAAGCAGCTCACCGCCGACGAGTCGGCAATGTTGCCCTGCGCATTGGACAGGCGCACGTGCATCCCGGTGATGGCGCGGGCGAGGTCGCGGATATGCTCCAGATAGGCCGTGCCGCCGGTTATCACCAGTCCGGTGGGGATCTTGTTTATGTAGCCCGATTTCTCTATCAGATAGTAGGCGGCTTCCAGAATCTCGCTGGCGCGGGCCTCCACAATCTGCTGCAGGAGGTCCAGCGAGACATCCTTGGTCTCTCCCTGGCCGCCTCCCTGTATCACAAGCTTCTTGTTCTCGTTGAGCCCTTCGTCTATGCAGCTGCCGTATTTCATCTTGATGATTTCCGCCACGTCGGTGGTGAGGCAGGTGTGGTAGCGGATGTCGCCGGTGATGGTGTTGCCGGCAAAGGGGATTACCCCCACATAGCGCACGGTGCGGTTCTTGACCACCACCACGTCGGTGGTGCCGGCGCCGATGTCCAGCAGGGCGACTCCGTTTTCAAGCTCGTTCTCGTTGAGGGCCGCCAGGGCGCTGCCGATGGGGGAGAGCACTGTGCGCACCACGTTCATCCCGCACTTCTCCACCACGTCGCGCTTGTTGCGGTCGGCGTAGACCTTGCCCAGAATCAGCAGGTACTTGATTTCTACATAGCGGCCGTTCATACCCTCCACGTTGTCGGGCAGGTTGCCGATGCTGTCGTCTATATTATATGACTGCGGAATCGCGTCCAGCACCATTTCTCCCGAGGGGGCGTCGGCGTCGAGGGCGGCGTTGCGCCAGGAGCTGATTTCGTCGGCGCTGATGTAGGTGTTGCCGCTGCGCTGCACCCTGAGGGTGTATTCGCTGCTGCGCAGACCCTGGCTGCCGCTGCAGAGAATCACGTCGCTGATTTCCTGCCCGAATTCCGATTCGATCTCGCGCTTGCAGCGTGAGAGGGCCTCTATTATGCGCTGCGAGTTTTGCACGTCGCCGCGGGACATCCCCTTGGAGACGGGCACGACTTTGTGGTGGATCACCTTTACGATGCTGCCGGAGTGCTCCGCCACCGCCATCGCAACCTTGGATGTGCAAAGTTCTACTGCTACTAAGTAATCGTTCATATTTATTTGCAAATTATTTGATTCTTGAATTTGAGGTTGACCGTGGTGTAGGTCTTGCCTTTGCGCGCCGCCTCGGGGCGGATGGTGCGGTAGTATCCCGCCATCTTCTCCAGTTTGGCCGCCGCGTCGCCGGCGCTGCCCAGGATGAACTTCTCGCTGCAGCTGCGTGTGTAGAGCACTATGTCGGAGCCGGGCTCTATCCATATCTGCTCCACCTCGCGGCTCCAGTAGGCGTTGTTGCGGATGGCGTCGCACAGGCCTATGAGGCTGCGCAGGTTCTCCAGCCCGCTTTCGGGGTAGCCGCTGCCGCACGCCGGCACGCTGAAGGGCAGATTGCCCGCCACCACCGGCAGATCCAGCGTCACCCTGCTCAGCAGGGGGAGTATGAAGCCGCTGCTGTCGCAGTAGAAGCCCCCGTCCGGGGTCTGGAAACGCACCGTCGGGTTGCGCTGGGTCACCACCATAGTGAGGGTCGCCGGGGCCTCGACATATACCTGCGAGGCGCAGATTGCGCTTGAAGAGCAGAGCAGTTCTTCCAGCGAGTGGATATTAAGCTCGTCCATCCGGCAGCCGAGGGCATAGTCGCGCACCATCGCGGCCACCTGCTCTTCGCTTATGAAGTTCTGCTGCTGGGGGTTGGAGATTATGACCTTGAGGTCGCGGCAGCACATGTCGCCCTTCTGCTGCTCCCCGTAGCGGTTCACGCAGTAGAAGTAGCCGCTGAAAACGGCGCAGGCGGCCAGCAGGCCCACTATGGTCATTATCTTTCTAAACACTCTTGAGCCACTCCTCTATTACCGGTACAAAACGGTCGATGTCTCCCGCGCCAAAGGTCACCAGGCACTCTATGTCGCGGCTCTTGAGGGTCTCCATCAGCTTCTCCTTGGGCACGATGACCTTGTCCTGCAGGGTCACCTTGCTCAGAATCATCTCGGAGCTGACTCCCTCTATCGGGAGCTCCCTCGCCGGGTAGATGGGCAGCATTATCAGGCTGTCCAGATTGCTCAGCGCCGCCGCAAATTCGTCGGCAAAGTCGCGGGTGCGGGTGTAGAGATGGGGCTGGAAAATGCCCAGCAGCTTGCGCCCTGCAAAAATCTCCCGCATTGAGCTTATGGCGGTGGCAATCTCCTTGGGGTGGTGCGCATAGTCGTCTATGTAGGCCACCTTGGGGGTGTTGACGTGTATGTCAAAGCGGCGCTCGACCCCGCTGAAGGTGGCCAGCGCGCTCTTGATGCCCATAGGGTCCACCCCGTAGAGCAGCGCCACGGCCGATGCGGCCACCGCGTTCTCCACATTGACCCATCCCGGCACGCCCACCGTGCAGCCGGTGATTCTGCCCTTCGGATGGTTCAGGGTGAAAGAGAAATATCCTCCCTGCAGCGGCTTGATGTCAGATGCATAGAAGTCGCAGGGGGTGTCGTAGGAGTAGTGCAGTATTTTTGCCTTGACCCCTTCCGTGGGGAGCGGAGCCCCCAGCTTGGCCACCACATAGCCGTCGGAGGCGACCTGCGCGGCAAACTGCCGGAAGGCCTCCTTCACCGCATCGTGGGTGCCGTAGATGTCCAGATGGTCGGCATCAACCGCCGTCACCACCGCAATCTTGGGGTGCAGCTGCAGAAAAGAGCGGTCGAACTCGTCCGCCTCGGCCACCAGCACATTGCCCCGGCTCATCAGCAGGTTGCTGTGGTAGTTCTTGGAGATGCCCCCCAGAAACGCCGTGCAGCCCTCCTCCTGTGCGGAGGTGAATATGTGGGCGAGCAGGGTGGAGGTGGTGGTCTTGCCGTGGGTGCCGCTCACCGCCAGGCAGTCCTTGTCCTCGGCTATCTGCCCCAGCGCGCGGGAGCGCTTGCACATGCTGTAACCCTTATCCCTGACATACGCCAGCTCCCCGAGGTCGGCGGGGATGGCGGGGGTGTAAATCACGAATGTCTTGGCCACATTGATGGGCACCAGGTCGGGGCGGTCGTCGTAGTGGACCTCTATCCCCTCCTTTATGAGTTCTTCCGTGAGATGGCTCGGCGTGCGGTCGTAGCCGGAGACATTCTTCCCGATATATTTGAAATAACGGGCCAGGGCACTCATTCCGATGCCCCCTATACCTATAAAATAATAATTGTCGTACATTTCTATCTTGCCTGCAGATTATCTGCACAATTCCAATACTTCGCGGGCGATGTCGTCGGCCGCATTCTTCTTGCCGAGCCGCAGGGCCGCCTGCTCCATCGCGCTTATCTTGCCGCTGTTATCAAGCAGCTCCTCGGCTGTGGCGAGCAGCTTTTCGCGCGCCTCGCCGTCGCTCACCATCATCGCCGCCCCCTTCTCTACCAGCGCCAGGGCGTTGTGCCGCTGATGGTCTTCCGCCACGTTGGGAGAGGGTACAAATATAGTCGCCTTGCCGGCAACGCACAACTCAGAAATTGTGCCGGCGCCCGCGCGGGATATTATGACGTCCGCCACTGCGTAGGCCAGGTCCATCCTCTCGATGAATGTCAGGTTGTGGACATTCTCTGCAGGATGCTCCTTGAGAAAGGCCTCGGTCTCGCTCTGATAGTATCTGCCGCTCTGCCAGAGTATCTGGCAGTCGGCCTCCTTGCTGCGCCCGATTATCCAGCGCTGCATACTCTCGTTGAGGGTGCGTGCCCCCAGGCTGCCGCCCACCACCAGAATGGTCTTCTTTGCCGGGTCAAGGCCGTAGAATTTGTAGCCTTCTGCCCGCTGGGCATCTGTGGGGGGATTAATGTCGCTGCGGATGGGGTTGCCGGTGAACACTATTTTCTCCTTGGGGAAGAATTTCTCCATCCCGTCGTATGCCACGCAGATTTTCTGGACCCTGCTCCCGAGCTTCTTGTTGGTGAGGCCGGCAAAGGAGTTCTGCTCCTGAATCAGGCAGGGGATGCCCATCGACGATGCGGCCCAGAGCAGCGGCGCGCTGGCATATCCGCCCACGCCCACCGCGACATCGGGCTTGAAGTCGCGCACTATCTTGCGGGCCTTGCCTATGCTGCGCAGCACCTTGAAGGGGAGGGCCAGGTTCTTCAGCGAGAGCTTGCGCTGCAGCCCCGCCGTGGGGAGGCCTATGATTTTGTAGCCCGCCTTGGGCACCCGCTCCATCTCCATCTTGCCCAGAGCACCCACAAACAGTATTTCGCATTCGGTGCCGCTCCTTTTGAGGGCGTCCGCTATTGAAATTGCGGGAAATATGTGGCCGCCGGTCCCGCCGCCGCTTATTATTATGCGTTTCATCTTTTAGAATGGTTCGTCATTGTCGTTCATTGCCCGGTCTATAAGGGCTGCGCGGGCACGCTCGTTGCGCGCGTCTATCTCCGCCTGCGTGGCGGTGATTCTGCCCCGCTTGCGCTTGGTGGCGGGATGCGGGGCGTCGCTGCCGCCGCTCATAAGCACGATTTCGCCGTCGTCGGTTTCCCGGCCGGAAATGTGTGCGCCGCCGGCTGTGACGGCAGAATCTTCTGCCGCCGGCTTCTGGGCGGAGCCGCTCCGGGGCAGACTTTGTGCGCCGTCCTGCGGCGCCGCGGCATCTGCGGTCGCGCCGTCAGAAGCGCCGTCAGGGGCTGCAGCGGCTTCGGCCGAGAGCTTCTCTTCCTGCAGCTTGTTCACGGTGCGGCTCACGGAGAGTATCATCCCGACCGCCGCGCTCAGCATCATATATGCCGTGCCGCCGTGGCTTATCATCGGCAGGGTGTGACCTGTGATGGGTATCAGCCGCACGTTCACCAGAATGTGCAGCATCGCCTGCGTCACTATCAGAAATCCGAGCCCCAGCACCAGCGCCTGCGAATAGGCGTCGGGGCACTTGAAGGCTATGCTGATGCATCTGTAAAGGAACACCAGATACAGCAATATTATTATGACGCCGGCCACCAGCCCCCCCTCTTCCACAATGGCTGCGAATATGAAGTCGGAGAATGCCATCGAGAGATAGTGGCGGCAGGTGCCGTTGCCGATGCCCTTGCCCAGGGCTCCCCCCTCCTTGATGGCGATTTTTGCGCTTTCGCTCTGGCGGCGGTCCTGGTCCATCTTGTCCAGTTCCTCGCGGGTCATCTTGGTAAAGTCTATTGTGGAGTCCTTGTCAGATTTGGCAAAGCTCTGGAACCGGCTCTCCACCGTGCTCACGCGGGTAAAGATTTTGGCCTCGGCCGCCTTGGGGTTTATGGCCAGCGCGGCGTGGTACACTCCGAACAGCAGCGCTATGGCCGCCACCGCAAGGCCCGCCGTGATCAGCAGATGGGAGACGCGCACATCCATAAACCAGAACATCATCATACTCACCAGCGCCAGCAGCAGGGCCGACGAGAAGCTGTTCATCATCACGCACAGGCACACCGCCACGACCCACACCAGCAGCGCCAGGCAGTAGCCCTTGAAGGTGCGGATCTGCTTGTAGTAGCGCTCCATTGACCAGCTCAGGAACATTATGAGCCCCACCTTCACGAATTCGAACACCTGTATTGTGTGGCCGAACAGCTGCAGGCCGCGCACCGCGCCGTTGCGCTTGTCCTGGAATGCCGGGACAAACAACATCAGCAGCATCACCAGCGTGGCGCCGAACACATAGGGCGACACCTTGCGGTAGACCTTGTAGTTGATGGCGTAGCAGACAAAGAGGGCCGCCAGCCCCAGCGCGACGCTGCCCAGCTGGTTCACATATGTGCCGGTCCTGGCCATTATGCCCGGGTCCCTCCTGGAGAGGAAGGAGCCCGAATTATAGACCGCCAGAATGGACAGCATCGCGAATATGGCCACTATGAACCATATCACGCGGTCTCCCCTGAGTCTGAGCTTGATGCGTCCCATATCCGCTACAGATTGCGCACTGCCTCCTTGAATTTGCGTCCGCGGTCTTCGTAGCTCTTGAACAGGTCAAAGCTTGCGCAGCAGGGGGAGAGCAGCACGGTGTCCCCCTCCTTTGCCAGCAGGCTCGCCTGCTTCACGGCTTCGTCGGCAGAGAGGGTGTCCACTATGACATCCACCTTGTCGCCGAAGGAGTCGTGTATCTTCTTGTTGTCCACGCCCAGGCACACGATGGCGCGCACCTTCTCGCGCACGAGGTCAAACAGCGGCGAATAGTCGTTGCCCTTGTCCTTGCCGCCCAGAATCAGCACCACGGGGGTGGTCATACACTCCAGGGCATACCAGGTGGAGTTCACGTTGGTCGCCTTGGAATCGTTGACGTAGAGCACCCCTTTCACGCTGAGCACCTTTTCCATACGGTGCTCCACCGGCGCAAACGAGCAGAGCGCCTTGCGGATGTTCTCGTTGGTAATGTTCATCAGTTTGCCGGTGAGGGCTGCCGCCATAGAGTTGTACACATTGTGCATCCCCTTGAGCGAGAGGTCGCTCACCGCCATCTCGTAGGGCTCGCCGCCATAGTTGATGTGCATACGGCCGTCCAGGGCGTAGGCGCCGTTTTCCACCACATTCTTCTGGCTGATGGCCAGCATCTGCGCCTTTATCACAATCTGGTTGAGGTTCTTGATGGTGATTTCGTCGTCGGAGCAGAATATGAAGCAGTCGTCCGCCGCCATATTGTTGGTGATGCGGAACTTGGCGTTGACATAGTTCTGCAGGTCATATCCGTAGCGGTCCAGATGGTCCGGGGTTATGTTCAGCAGAATCGCGATGTCGGCCTTGAAGTCGTACATATTGTCCAGCTGGAAGCTGCTGAGCTCCAGCACATATATGTCATAATTCTCGGTCGCCACCTGAAAAGCGTAGCTGCGGCCGATGTTGCCCCCCAGGCCCACGTTGAGCCCGGCGTTCTTGAGCATATAATATATGAGAGAAGTAGTGGTGGTCTTGCCGTTGCTGCCGGTGATGCAGATTTTCTTGGCCTTGTCGTAGCGGCCGGCAAACTCTATCTCGGAGATGATGGGGATGCCCAGCGCGATGGCCTCCGCCACCATAGGGGCGGTCTCGGGTATGCCGGGGCTCTTGATTATCTCCGTGGCGCTGAGAATCAGCTCGCGGGTGTGGCCCCCCTCCTCAAAGGGGATACCGTATTCCTCCAGAGTCTTCTTGTGTTCCGACTTGAGGGTCGACATATCCGAGAGGAATGTGTCAAAGCCCTTTTTCTTTGCAAGCACCGCAGCGCCCACGCCGCTCTCGCCGCCTCCCAATACTACAATTCTGTCCATATATGTTACCTGATCTTAAGTGTTACGATTGTGAGCACCGCCAGAATGATGGATACAATCCAGAAGCGGCTCACGATGCGCGCCTCGGGCTGGATTTCCCTGGGGCTCTGAATCAGCGCCTTGGGGTCCTCCTTCTGGAAGTGGTGGTGGAGGGGGGACATACGGAACACCCGCACCCCTTCTCCGTATTTCTTCTTGGTGTATTTGAAGTAGAATCTCTGGATGATCACCGAGAGGCTCTCGGCCAGATATACGCCGCACAGTATGGGGAGCAGCAGCTCCTTGCGGATGAGCACCGCGCACACGCCTATCACGCCGCCCAGCATCAGGCTGCCGGTGTCGCCCATAAACACTTTGGCGGGGAAGGTGTTATACCACAGAAAGCCCAGCAGGGCCCCGACCATCGCGCTCATATACACCGCAATCTCGCCGCTGGAGGGGATGTACATTATGTTGAGGTAGTTGGCGTAGCCCACGTGGCCCGAGAGGTATGCCAGCACCCCCAGCGTTATCCCCACTATGGCCGCCACTCCCGCCGAGAGGCCGTCCATTCCGTCGGTGAGGTTGGCGCCGTTGCTGCAGGCGGTTATTATGAATATGATCACCAGAATGTAAACTATCCAGGTCCACCACTGCCCCGCCTTGCCGTCGAGCGGCGAGAGCCAGGAGTAGTCGAACTCGTTGTCCTTCACAAAGGGGATGGTGGTTTTGGCGCTGTTTTCCATCACGACCTCCACGGCGGTCTCATCGCTGCCTCCGTAGCCGTCCACGCCCCCCTTGTTGCCCACGCGGAAGCCCAGCTGGTCGCTGAAGCACATAGTGAGCCCCACCGCCAGACCCAGCACCACCTGCGCCAGAATCTTCTTCTTGCCCGAGATGCCGTCCTTGTTGTGCTTGGCAATCTTGGCGTGGTCGTCGAGATAGCCTATGAAGCCCATCCACACGGTGGCGACTATCAGCAGTATGTTGTTCACGTTGGTCAGGTCGCCGAAGAGCAGTATCGGCACCAGAATGGAGAGGGCGATAATCATTCCGCCCATTGTGGGGGTCCCCTTCTTGCTCAGCTGCCCTTCCAGGCCGAGGTCGCGGATTTCCTCCCCGATCTGCTTGGCCTGCAGCTTCTTTATTATGACCTTGCCCGACCACAGGGCGGTGACAATGGCCACCAGGGCGCAGCAGACCACCCTGAAGGAGATGTAGTTCATCAGTCGCAGGCCGGCAAACTCAATGCCTCTCGACTGCAGATATTCGCAAAGATGATATATCATAGTTGTCTATTTCTGAATTGATGAGAAAGCTTCGCGGATGACCTCCTTGTCGTCGAAGTGATGTTTTACCGTGCCGATTATCTGGTAATCCTCGTGCCCCTTGCCGGCCACCAGAATCACAGCCCCCTTGGGGGCGAAGAGCAGCGCGCTGCGGATGGCCTCGGCCCTGTCGGTGATGAACACCGATTTGGCCCGGTCGGCGGCCGACATCCCGGAGCGGATGTCATTGATGATGTCTTCCGGCTGCTCTGTGCGGGGGTTGTCGGAGGTCACCACCACGCGGTCGGCATATTTGGCGGCAATCTGCCCCATCTCGGGGCGCTTGGTCTTGTCGCGGTCGCCGCCGCAGCCGAACACGCATATCAGATATTCGCCGCGGGCGGCATCCCGCAGCGTCTTGAGCACATTTTCCAGAGCGTCGGGGGTGTGGGCGTAATCCACAACGGCGGTGAGGCCGTCGCCCCCCTTGATGTATTCCAGGCGCCCTTCCACGGCCTTCATCCCGCTCAGCAGGGTCAGAACTTCGTCTTTGGGCGCCCCCAGCAGCACCGCGGCGGCGTACACCGCCAGCAGGTTGTATGCGTTGTGGGCCCCGATGAAGCGGGTCCAGACCTGGGTGCCGTCTATTGTAAGCTGCATTCCGTCCATCGTCTCCTCCATCAGGCGGCACTTGAAGTCGGCCATTTTGGTGCAGGAGTAGCGGTAGATGTGTGCCTTGCAGTTCTGCACCATCACCTCGCCGTTGGCGTCGTCTATGTTGACCAGCGCAAACGCGTCCTTGCCCAGAGAGTCAAAGAAGGCCTTTTTGCAGTCGCGGTAGGCGGCAAAGGTCTTGTGATAGTCCAGGTGGTCGTGGGTCAGGTTGGAGAAGATGCCTCCCCTGAACTTGAGCGCCGCCACGCGGTCCTGGTCTATGGCGTGGCTGCTGACCTCCATAAAGCAGTATTCGCAGCCGGCGTCGACCATCTCGGAGAGCAGGGCGTTGAGCTCCAGCGGGTCGGGGGTGGTGTGCTCGGTGTGGATCTTACGGCTCCCCACATAGTTGGCGATTGTGGAGATCAGGCCGCAGGCATAGCCCATCGAGGTGAAGAGGCGGTAGAGCAGGGTGGCGGTGGTGGTTTTGCCGTTGGTGCCGGTCACCCCCACCAGATTGAGCTTGGTGCTGGGTTCGCCATAGAAGCGGGAAGCCAGGGTGGCGAGCGCCTTGCGGCTGGATTCGGCCTTGATGTAGGTGATGCCGCTCTGCTTCTCAAACGAGCCCTCGTTCTGATAGACGACTGCCACCGCGCCGTTCTCGATGGCCTTTGGTATGAATTTGTGGCCGTCCGCCGCATTGCCCGCCACAGCCACGAACAGGCTGCCGGGGGTGCATTTGCGCGAGTCGGTCTCTATCGAGCTTATCCCGAGGGATTCGAAATTCAAATTTTCTGCTGTCATAATGCTTCTGACAATAAAAGTGTAACACTGTCTTTTGCCGCCCCGGCGCTTTCTCCTGCGGCGGGTCTCTGGCCGGTGACTTTCCCCTTGCCGGAGGAGCTGACCTTGTAGCCGCGCGATTCAAGGGTGTAAACCGCGTCCCTGAGGCCCATTCCCACTACATCGGGCACGCCGGATATGGTGTCGTTGTGCGCCGCGCGGCTGTCTTCCGCTATCTCGGGCATCGCTCCGGAAGAGATTTCGGGGGCGTTCCATTCGGGCGACGAGGCGTATATGTTGTCTATGATTTCGCAGGCCACAGGGCCGCCCCAGGTGCCGCCGTAGAAGTTGCGGGCCGCCAGGCGGGAATACACCACCACTATGATGGAATACTTGGGGTTCTCGTAGGGGAAGAAGCCCACAAACGAGCCCTGGTGCTTCTTGCGCCCCGAGGCGTCCATATAGCCTCCCTGGGGCAGGGCGATGCGGGCGGTGCCGGTCTTGCCGGCCACGTGCACCTTGCAATTCTTGAATGCGCGGCGGGCGGTGCCGTTCTCGCCTATGACGACTCCGCGCAGCGCCTCCTTGGCCTTGGCGGCAGTCTCCTTGGAGCAAACCCTCCCGATGGTCTCGATGGGGTAGGTGTACACAATGTTGCCGCCCCGCTGCCGGTTGACGAACAGGTGGGGCTTGACCATCACGCCGTCGTTGGCCACGGCGTTGTAGAAACTCAAAATGTGCAGCGGAGTCAGCTGCACGGCATATCCCATTCCTATCTGGGGCAGGTCGGCGGGGCTCCAGTGCTTGTCTTTGGGGCTGGAGATGCGGGCCTTGCCCATCCCCGGGATGTCAAAGTCGTAGTTGTAGCTGATGCGCCGCTCGTTGTTGAGCTTGTCCACGAACTCCTGGGGGTTCTTGTCGTATTTCTCTGCGGCGATGCGGCGGAACACGTTGTTTGAGGAGATCTCCAGACCCTTGCGCACGGTGATTTCGCTGTAGTTGCGCAGGTAGGTGTCCTCGAAGGGCTTCTTCACGCGGTAGTAGTGCCACAGCACGTCGGCCCGCTGCTTGGTGTCCAGCGTCACCTTGCCGTCTTCCAGCGCGGTGACCAGGGTGGCCAGCTTGAACACGCTGCCCGGCTCGCCCAGGCGGCCGATGGCATAATTGTACTGCTCGGTGAAGCGTCCGTGCTCGTCCTTTTCCATATTGACCATTGCGCGGATTTCGCCGGTGGCGACCTCCATCACTATCACGGTGCCCGCCTCGAGGTCTTCTTCACCCTCGATCTTGTGCAGCAGCGCCTTCTGGGCAATGTCCTGCATATCTATGTCGATGGAAATCTGCACATCGTCGCCGTTGACGGCGGGGACCTCCTCCTTGCGGGAGTCGGGAATCCAGGTGTTCTTGTCTATCAGGCGCATCGGGCGCACCCCGCTCTTGCCGCGCAGAACCGAGTCCAGAGCACCCTCGACCCCGATTTTGGGGCGGTCTTCGCTGCTGCGCAGATAGCCCAGCGTGCGGTATGCCAGCTTGTCGTAGGGGTATTCGCGGTGGTCGATCTCCTCCACGATGAGGCCTCCCTTGCGCTGCCCCTCGCAGAGCAGGGGGTATTGGCTTATCTCGCGCATCTCCGCGTGGCTCACGTGCCGGCGCAGCAGCTTGGTGTACTGCTTGCCGCTCCTGCGCTTTTCGCGCAGCAGGGCCTCGTACTGGTCGGCGCTCTTCTCCTTGTAGTTTTTGGCGAGGGCTTCGCACAGAGGGCGGATGTTGGCCTCGAACACCGAGTCGGGGGCCACGGTGCAGTCCATCGCTATGAAGTATTCGGGGGTGGAGAATGCCAGGTTGCGCCCGTCGGCTGCCAGGATGCTGCCGCGCAGAGGCATCGTCACATCGTCGCGCGTGTCCTTCTTGGCGATCCCCTCGCGGGTGACCTCCTTGTCGAAGTACTGCAAATCCACGATTCTTGCGACGGCAGCGACGGCTATCACAAGAAATATCGCATAAAATGCGGCCACTTTGAGGACATTCAGCTTCATTCTCTATTCAATCACAAGCCTTCTGGGCGGGTCGGCGGGGGCGTGCAGGGCGGTGTTGCCGCTGCCCGAGAGCATCGCCTCTATCTTGGTGCGCTGATCCAGCCCGGTGAGGGTAAGGTTCTTCTCGTTGTATTCTATCTTGAGCTCCTTGAGCATTTTTTCGTTCTCGCCGATTTCGGCCATCCTGGCCTCCGACCACAGCCCCCAGATGAGCCAGAGACTTATCAGTATAAAACAGAAAAAGATGAACAGAAGCTGTCTGTCCACGCCTTTCTTTGTAATGTATTCGCCGCCCAAAAGGCCGGTGAACCAATCTCTTAAACGCTCCTTGAAACTCATGGCAGGACTCTGTATTCCACCTCCGTGCGCAGGGCCGTGCGCAGCTTGGCGCTGCGGGCGCGGGTGTTGCGTTCTATCTCATCTTCCTGCGGAAGCACCGGTTTGGAGGTCACTTTCTTGAGCAGCCCCGCCCCGACTCCGTCGCGGATTGCGTTCTTTACAATGCGGTCTTCCAGCGAGTGATAGGTTATCACCGCCAGAATCCCCCCTTCGTTGAGCGACTTGATGGCCATCGGCATAAAGCGCTCCAAGGCACCCATCTCGTCGTTGACCTCGATTCGCAGCGCCTGGTAAATCTTTGCCAGGAACTTGTGCGGCGCCGCCTGGGGGGTGACCTTCTCCAGAGCGGCGTTCAGCTGCTCCGTGGTGCGGATGGGGCTCTGGGCGCGGGCTTCGCACACCAGCGCGGCCGCCTTGCGGCTGCAGTCCACCTCTCCGTATTCACGGAAGATGCGCTCCAAATGCTCACGGCTGTAGCTGTTCACAATCTCCTGCGCGCTGACGGCGGCTCCGGCATTCATCCTCATATCCAGCTCCGCGGGAAAGCGGAACGAGAAGCCGCGCTCTTCGGTGTCGAACTGGTGGGAAGAGACCCCGAGGTCGGCAAGCACCCCGTCCACGCCATTGAATCCGTGGTAGCGGATCCAGTTGCGGATGAATCTGAAGTTGGAGTGCACCGGAATCAGACGGTCGTCGTCGGGAGCGTTGGCCAGGGCCTCCTCGTCCTGGTCAAAGGCAATCAGCCTCCCCTGCGGTGACAGGGCTTCCAGAATGGCTCTGCTATGGCCGCCTCCTCCGAATGTCGCATCCACATAGACGCCGCTTGGTTTAATCTGCAGGGCGGATACACTCTCTTTCAGAAGAACAGGTGTATGATATTCTGACATATCCGAAACCTCCTTTTAACCCAGCGTCTTTTCTGCGAGTGCTACATAATCTTCTTCGGATAAAGCTGTGCCGTCAAGATTCTCCCTGGCCCAGATTTCTATCTTGAAGTCCCTGCCGCAGAAGACGGCCTCCCGTGAGATGCCGACCGACTCCAGCAGAGCCTTGGGGATGGAAATCCTGCCGATTTTCTCGTCCGGGACCACGAATGAGCGGTTGCTGGTGTATGCACGCCAGAATCGCTCGTCGTCCCTGTTGAAAAGATTGAGTCTTGACCGCACTGCCTCGGACTCTTTTTCCCACGATTCGTAGGTGTACATCTCGAGGCAGTTTGCGAACAAGGTTTTTTTAACGACGAATCCTTTGCGGAGATCCTCCCCGCAAATGGCCTTGAAGGCGGAGGGGAAAACGAGCCTCCCCTTGTCGTCTACCTTAGCCGTGTATTCGCCGATAAAATTGATCATATGATGTAGAGTGATGTGTGTAGCAAAGGTATAACACTTTTTATGAATAATTACATTTTTTTACAAAAATTTCCAAAAAATTACATTTACCACTAAATTTGCCTTAAGCAACGAGTTGAGACATGAAATCAAGAGCAATGATGACAGTGGCTTCCGCACTGTTGGCGCTGTCTGCCTGCACCTCCGGAGCAGGGGCGCATCAGGAGTCGGAAAAGCCTGCAAAGAGGGCTGCGGCGCAGCCTGCGGCGGAGATCGACAGCGCCGCCCACGTTTACGAGCACGGCATCCCCGTGGATATGTATTCCGAGGAGATCGGAGAGATCGGGGAGGGCGATTACTTCTCCGTGATAATGGAGCGGCTGGGGGTCTCCCAGACCGTGGCTGGCGAGCTGATAGAGGCGGGCAAGGGAATTTTTGACGTGAAGAGCCTGCGCGTGGGCAACCAGTACCACGCCTACTACGAACCCGACACCACCGGCGACAACCGCCTGGCATATTTCGTCTACGACCGCGACCGCCGCAGCGTGGTGGTATTCTCTCTGGAGGAGCAGCCGAGGGTGTATGTAAACGAAAAGGATGTGCAGACTACCCTCCACTACGACGAGGTGGAGATTCAGAATTCTCTGTGGTACGACACCCAGAAGGCGGGCTGCTCTCCGCTGCTGGCCATCAAGCTCTCAGACATTTACGCCTGGTCGATAGACTTCTTCGGCCTGCAGAAGGGCGATTCATACAAGGTGGTATATGAGCTGGAGGAGTGCGAGGGGGATGTGACCTCCGTGGGCAACATCTACTACGCCGCATTCACCCACGCGGGCAAGGAGTATCAGGCATATTATTTCGACGACGGCTCCAAGGGGGGCAACAAATATTGGAACGAGAAGGGAGAGGGCTCCCGCAAGGCGTTTCTCAAGGCGCCGCTCAAGTATTCCCGCGTGAGCTCGGGCTTCACTTATGCCCGCCGCCACCCCATCACGCGCCGCGTGCAGCCCCACACCGGGGTGGACTATGCGGCCCCCAAGGGGACTCCGGTGGTGAGCGTGGCCGACGGCGTGGTGCAGTCGGCAAAGTATGAAGGGGCCGGGGGCAACACGGTGCGCATCCGCCACGCGCAGAACTACCGCACCGCCTATCTGCACTTGTCCAAGTATGCCAAGGGCATCAAGGCGGGCTCGCACGTCAGCCAGGGGCAGGTCATCGGCTATGTGGGCTCCACCGGCCGTTCCACCGGGCCGCACCTGGACTTCCGCATCTGGCACAACAATGTGCCGCAGAACCCCCTCAAGATGATAACCCCTCCGGCCGAGCCGCTCTCCAAGGATAAGATGCCCGCCTTTGAAGAGGCGATGCAGCGCGCCTTTGATATGCGCGACAGCCTCCAGGTGGTCAAATACTACCGCGACAACATCCTTGAGCGCCTCTAAACCCTAAACTCTAAATTTCCAACTCCCTAGCAAACCTACCGCACATTTTCTGTTTATTACCCCAACCCTAAATCCCTTCCCCAGGGAAGGGACTTGCTGTCGGCGCCTTC
>CAZIUO010000015.1:0-28761 GCA_964542575.1 uncultured Muribaculaceae bacterium | reverse complement strand
CTCTCGCCTCTAAACTCTACACTCTAAACTATAGAGAGGGTATTACTTGCTCATCATCGACAGGATGCTGCTGATGGAACTTGCCATCGTGGCCACATCGCTGCTGGTGGAAGCACTCTGGGTGGCGGTGCTGCCAGACTTGGTCAGCAGGCTGCTCAGAGAAGAAAGATCGCTGCTGTTGGCCAGAGTCGCCAGAACATTGGTGATATTGCTGGAATTGCTGCTGCTGATCTTATTGTTGGAACCGGTCACCAGACCTGCCGCAAAATCTGCGAGCACGCTGCTGTTGCTGCTGTTGCCCTTGAGAGTCTGGATGCTGGAGGCGATGGTCGCCAGATTGGTCAGGTTGGAGATATTGCTTGTGTCCAGCTTGCCGTCTATAAGATACTGCGCCAGAAGGGCGGTGAGCGCCTTGCCGGTGGTGGTGCCGCTGGCAGAGCCGCTTTTTGTGATAGCCTGAGTCAGATTGCAGGATGCTGCGATAGCCGCAACAATAACGATTGCGGCGATGGAAGAAAGAATCTTTTTCATTTCTGTTGTATTAGTTATTGTCTGTTACTCTATTTTGGTGATCTCGCGGATCACGATGGCCTCGGGCACGCCGCAGGTGGTGGTCACGCAGCGGATCCACTCCCCGTCTGCGTTGTAAGTGTATTCCTTCTGCTGCGAATATTCCCCCTTGCCGTCGTCAGGGTCCCTGTAGTAGCGGTAAGAAGTCCAGTTGCCCAGGCTGTCGTATTCCCAGAAGTAGTAGCCTGTCACGGCCCCTTCGTGGTTCACCAGACTCGCGATTTTTCCGTCGGCCGTATATTCATATTTCTTGCCGAACTCAAGTTTTTTGACATTGTTCTCGAACCGGGTGCCCGAATGCTGCATCAGATTGCCGCTTGAGCGGTCGTAGAGGCGGCTGCCGCTCTCGCTCACGGAATCGGTGCGCACCACTGTGTAGCTCTCCTGCACCTTGCCATCGTCCAGGGGGCGCATCTCGCTCACCACAGTGCGGTCGTCCTGCGTCTCGGTGGTCTTGAGCTGCTCCTTCTTTTTCTCGGTCTTGATATACACCATATCGGGCAGCGCCATAGAATCGGAAATCTCCACCACGGCGCCGGTGCTGTCGTGCACGAAGAGCACCTCGCGCGGCTCCTGCCCGGGCACATACTTCACCACCTTGTCCAGAATGCCGGCGGAGGGGTTGCCATAATGGAAGCGGGCGTAGATGTAGACCTCGCCGCCGGGGTGGAACCACTTCTTGAGCAGGCTGTTGCCGTACTTGTCCTGATACTCGGTGACATTGGGGTAGAGGTCGTTGTCGTCGTAGGGCTCGCCGCACTCGGAGGGGTTGCCCTCCTGCGGGCGGAAGCTGGTGGTGGTGATGACCTTCGCCGCATCGGCGGGGTCGCCGAACTGCTTCAGAGGGTCCTCTTTGCAGCCCTGGGCGGCAAGGCACGTCAGCGCCGCCGCAGCCAAAATGAATATGCGCTTCATATTATTTCTCTTTTTGGACTTCGGGAAGTTCGAGGCCATAGCCCTTGCGGCGGTCTTCCATCTTGAGCAGGAAGGTGAACACGAATGCCAGCACGCCGAACGACGAGAACACCAGCATCGGCACCAGATAGCCGCCGGTTGTGTCAAGCAGCTTGCCGATGAGCAGGGGCACCAGGCAGAGGCCGATGTTCTGCACCCAGAAGATGAGGCAGTAGGCGCTGCCCAGCACCTTCTCGTCTATGATTTTGGGCACTGAAGGCCAGAGGGCGGCGGGCACCAGCGAGAAGGAGACGCCCAGCACCAGAATCAGCACCATCGCCAGCCATTTGCTGGGGAATGCCGGCAGCAGGAAGGCGAAGCTCAGGTGGCAGGCCACCATTATGAGGGAGCCGACCAGCAGCATACTGGCCGCCTTGCCCTTGAAGGAAATGAAACCGCCCAGGAAGGGGGTCAGCACCATCGCCAGGATGGGGAAGAAGCTGAAGAGGCGCGCTGCGCTCTCGGCGTCGATGCCCAGCGTGGTCTCAAGGTAGTTGGGGGCGTATCTCTGGAAGGGGAAGATGGCGCTGTAGTAGAGCACGCACATCAGGGCCACGATCCAGAACATCTTGCTGGAGAAGATCTTGCCCAGGTCGCTGATGTGGAACTCGTCTTCGGGGCTCTTCTCGGCGGCTACCAGGCCGGCGGCTACCAGCTGCTTGTCAAACTTGCTGTCCATCACAGTGAACACTGCAAAGAAGATGAGGCCGATGAGCAGCAGGGCGGTGCAGAATGCCACGGGAGCCACCACGGAGCCGAACTTGTTGTAGATGAGCGGAGAAATCCACATCACCGCAAACACGCCCAGACGGGCGATGGCCATCTCGATGCCCATCGCGAGCGACATCTCCTTGCCCTTGAACCACTTGGCGATGGCCTTGGACACGGTGGTGCCGGCCATTTCGCAGCCGCAGCCGAATATCATAAAGCCCAGGGCGGCCATCTTGGCGCTGGCGGGCATCGCGGTCCACCAGGTGCCCATCCAGGCGCAGAGGCCGGTGCCCTGGAACCATTCGGAGATGCCCACGAACTTGATGCAGGCGCCCACGAGCATCAGCGATGCCGAGAGCAGGCCGGTGCGGCGCACTCCCATCTTGTCCAGGATGATGCCGGCCAGAATCAGGAAGCCGCACACATTGAGTATGTACTCGCTGGCGGCGTAGGTGCCGAACACGGTGCTGGACCAGTTGATTTCTGTCTCCAGCATACTCTTGAGCGGGGACATTACGTCCACGAACATATAGGCGAAAAACATCATTGAAGCGATCAGCACGAGCGCTCCCCAGCGCGCAAAGGCGTTGTCATTAAGCAATTTTGCTACTTTTTGTGTCATATCTGTGTCTTGTCAATATTTTCTCTCAGCGTGCAAAATAACGTTTTTTGAGCCACAGCTCAAACATCGGATTGATTATTTCGGCACGGTCCTTATCGTCGAATGTCACCAGCTCCTTTTTGCGGAGGGCGTCTTTTATGCGGAACACATTGGCGCTGCTGTTGAGGTTGTAGCGCTCCAGGATGTCGCGCGAGCTGAATTTCTGCGCCCCGTCGCACACCGCCCGCAGAAAGTTGATCTGGAATACGGTGAGGCCGCTCATAAAGTAGCGGTACAGGGCGTCGTCCTCGTCGAGGTAGGTCTCTATGGCGTCGCCCAGCACCCGGCGGTTGATGTATCCCACTCCGCGCAGGTCGCAGATTCTGGCCAGGCGGTTCATCGCAAGAGGGCAGCCCCCGCTGGCGAGGTAGAGCGCCTCGGAGATGTCATCCTCTATGTTCTTGCCGCTGTGCAGAAAGCCGCCGCGCAGATAGGCCATACAGTCCTTTTTTGCCAGCGGCTCCAGGGGGATGTGCACGGCGGTGCGGTAGAACAGCCGCCGGACCTCGAAAATCTCCTTCATCCGGTTGAGCTGGCCTCCTGTGGCGATGACGGCCGCCTCGCCCTTCTTGCCCAGGCTGCGCTCCATTATCTTGAGCACATCCTCGCCCCCCTCGAAGCCCAGAATGTTCTGGAACTCCCTGAAATAGACGACATACCGCCTGCCCGTGAGGCTGCCCAGCAGCGAGGCCAGGCCGATGGCCGCCTCGAGGCCGATGCTCTCCAGATTGATGTCCAGCGGCAGCAGGGCCTCCCGGTTGTAGCTCTCTATAGGGCCGCGGAAGGCCTCGGCCAGGAGGGCGGTGAACTCTTCGCGGCTGGTTATGTTGAACAGGTCCAGGGTGATGAATGCCGGCGGCTGCGCGTCGGCGTCCAGAAGCTTTTTGGCCTCGCGCACCAGGGTCCGCTTGCCGCATCCCGGGGCGGCGTAGATCGTGACGAACTTGCCGCTGCGGACGGCATCGGCTATTTGCCGCGCCAGGGGGCCCCGCGAGATGAATTTCTCCCCTCGGGAGGGGTATTGGTCATCGAAATATGATACCATGGCGGAGAATGCTATAACATTAATGTTACAAATGTATTACATTAATTTTGCAAATCAAATAAATATCGTATCTTTGCACTCCCAATTGGGTTATAGACAGTCGATAAGCCATTGATAAAGAGGTATTTGATTGAAATATCCGCTTACGGCTATTAATTTTTAACAATTAATTTATGTACGCAATCGTTGATATTGCAGGACAGCAGTTCAAAGTAGAGAAGGGCTGCAGCATTTTCGTAAACCGTCTTGCTGCCGAGGTTAATTCTTCTCTGAGTTTTGACAAGGTGCTTCTCGTGGATAACGAGGGTTCTGTCCAGGTCGGCTCTCCTTATGTAGCCGGTGCTACAGTCAAAGCTACCGTCATGGAGCATTGCAAAGCTGACAAGGTAATCGTCTTCCACAAGATCCGCCGCAAGGGTATGTGCAAGAAGAACGGTCACCGTCAGTATCTTACCAAACTTCAAATTGAGGAAATCGCTTAAAACAGTTTAGATTATGGCTCACAAGAAAGGTGTCGGCAGTTCCAAGAACGGCCGTGAATCAGAAAGCAAACGCCTCGGCGTTAAATTGTTTGGCGGACAGTTTGCCAAAGCAGGCAACATCCTGGTTCGCCAGAGAGGCACTGTGCACAATCCCGGCGAGAATGTCGGAATGGGTAAGGACCATACTCTTTACGCGTTGGTCGACGGTACAGTAGCATTCAAGAAGACAAGGAACGACAAGTCATTCGTGTCTATAGTTCCCCTCCCGAACAAGGCTGAGGCATAAGTCTTCCAAAACTCGAATAAAATGAGAGTGACCTTTTGACGGGTCACTCTCTTTTTTGTAAATTCGCCCGTTATGGCAAATTTCTCTCTTAAAGACAAACCCCTGCTGCGCAATTTCATCCTTGGCGTAGTGTTCGTTTTTGCGGTGGTGCTGGTGCTGCAGCTGCTCCTGGCGCTGTTTACGCGTCACAATAAAGAACTTTCGGTGCCCGACTTCACGGCGCTGGATATGTCCACCGTGGAGGAGGTGGCGCAGAAGATGGACTTGAGGGTCGAGATTGCCGACTCGGTGTTTGTAAAACATCTGCCGCTCGGGGTGGTGTTCTCGCAGAACCCCGCCGCCGGCAGCCGGGTCAAGAAGAACCGCCGCATATTCATCACCATCAATTCCACCGTGCCCCGTATGGTGCAAGTCCCTTCCGTGGTGGGCTATTCCCTGCGGCAGGCGGCGGCAGAGCTCTCTGCGGCGGGCCTCTCGGTGGGCAAGCTCAAATATGTGAGCGACATCGCCACCAACAATGTGCTGCGCCAGCAATACAAGGGGCGCGACATAGCCGGCGGGCGCAAGGTGGAGACCCAGAGCCAGATCGACCTGGTGCTGGGGCTTGACGAGAACGACAACACCACCGAGGTCCCCGACCTCAAGGGCTTCTCTTACGGCGTGGCCGCCTCCGACATAATCGAGAATTCGCTCAATGTGGGGCGCGTGCGCTACGACGACAGCGTCAGGGACTATGCCGACAGCCTCCGCGCCGTGGTCTACAGCCAGTCTCCCGATGCTCTGGAGAGCGTCACGATGGGGCGCAATGTGGACATATACCTGACCGTGGACCCCGAAAAAATCAAATAGAGATGACACCGGAAAAGCTGCTGGACCCCGACTTTGCCGACGAAGAGCAGGAGGGCGGCGACGAACAGCTGTTCGAACACTTCCGCATTGTGGTGGACAAGGGGCAGGCGCCGCTGCGCATAGACCGCTACATCACCAGCCATATGGAGCAGACCTCGCGCCACCGCATACAGCTGGCGCTGGAGGCGCAGTATGTCAGGGTGGGGGGGCGCCCCGTCAAGGCCAACTACAAGGTGCGGCCGCTGGATGTCATCACCATAATGCTCCCCTATCAGCGGCGCGGGTTTGAGGTGCGCCCCGAGCCGATTCCGCTGGACATCCCCTACGAAGACGACGACCTGCTGATTGTGAACAAGCCCGCCGGGCTGGTGGTGCATCCCGGTTTCGGCCACTTCAGCGGCACTCTGATAAACGCTCTCGCCTACCATCTGGGCATCAGCCAGGACGCCGACGCCGCCGACGAGCGGATGGGGGTGCTGGTGCACCGCATAGACAAGGATACCTCCGGACTGCTGGTGGTGGCCAAGAACGACGAGTCGCAGATGTTTCTGGCCAAGCAGTTTTTTGACCACACAATCCAGCGCACCTACTGGGCGCTGGTCTGGGGCAACGTGGCGGAGGATTCGGGCACTATAGAGGGCAACATCGGGCGCGACCCTTCCGACAGGATGCGCTTCAAGGTGTTCGAAGACGGCTCGCAGGGCAAGCGGGCGGTGACCCACTATCGGGTGCTGGAGCGCTTCGGCTACACGACCCTCGTGGAGTGCAATCTGGAGACGGGGCGCACCCATCAGATAAGGGTGCATATGAACCACATAGGCCACCCCCTGTTCAACGACGACCGCTACGGCGGCGACCGGGTGCTCAAGGGGCCCCTCTATGCCAAATACAAGCAGTTTATAGACAATTGCTTTGCGGTGATGCCGCGTCAGGCGCTGCACGCCAAGACCCTCGGGTTTGTGCATCCGACCACCCGCAAGACGGTCTTCTTCGACAGCGAAATCCCCGCCGACTTCTCAGCTCTGCTGGAGAAGTGGCGCAGCTATGCCGCCGGCCGCGAAACTCTGCGCGCGGTGCAGGAAGAAGAGTCGCAAATCTGACTTTAGACCACCCTGTCGGCGTGCTCGGCGATGAAGCTCTTCCAGCTGGAGGAGCCTTTGGCGTCGGTGAGCGGATTGGTGAGCTGGTAAAAATGGCACATCGCAATGGCCAGGGCGTCGCTGGCGTCCAGATATTTGATGTCCAGAGTCACATCCATCGTGCGCTCCAGAATGCTCTTGACCTGCTCTTTTGAGGCCGCCCCCTTGCCGGTGATGGCCATCTTGACCTTTCTGGGGGCATATTCGGTGACGGGAATGTCCCGCTGCAGCGCGGCGGCGATGGCCGCCCCCTGCGCCCGCCCCAGCTTGAGCATCACCTGCGGGTTCTTGCCGTAGAAGGGGGCCTCGATGGCCAGGTCGTCGGGCCGGTACTGGTCGTAGAGGGCGCCGACTTCTATGAATATGCGGCGCAGCTTCTCAAAGTGCTCCTTCTCCCGGCGGAGGTCAATTATGCCAAGGTCCACGAAATGGACCTTCTTGCCGTCAACAAGAATGACCCCGTAACCCATTATGTTGGTTCCGGGGTCAATTCCCATTATTATTCTCTGTCCCTCTTTGTGCATTTAGTCAATGCGGTCAAAGCCGGTCCACTTGCGCAGAACCTCGGGGATCTCGATGCAGTCGGCCTTCTGGTTGTTTTCCAGCAGGGCGGCCACTATGCGGGGGAGGGCCAGCGAGCTGCCGTTGAGGGTGTGCGCCAGGGCGGTCTTGCCCGACTCGTCCTTGTAGCGGAGCTTGAGGCGGTTGGCCTGATAGGACTCGAAGTTGCTCACCGAGCTGACCTCAAGCCAGCGCTCCTGAGCCGCGCTGAACACCTCAAAGTCGTAGGTGATTGCGGAGGTGAAGCTCATATCGCCGCCGCAGAGGCGCAGAATCCTGTAGGGGAGGCCGAGGCTGATGACCAGCTTCTCGACGTGCGCCACCATCTCGTCCAGAGCCTCGTAGGAATTCTCGGGGAGGCTGAGGCGGACAATCTCCACCTTGTCGAACTGATGCAGACGGTTGAGGCCGCGCACATCCTTGCCGTAGGAGCCGGCTTCGCGGCGGAAGCAGGGGGTGTAGGCGGTCATCTTCACGGGGAAGTCCTTCTTGGAGAGAATCACGTCGCGGTAGATGTTGGTCACGGGCACCTCAGCGGTGGGCACCAGATAGTAGTTGTCCACGGTGGCGTGGTACATCTGCCCCTCCTTGTCGGGGAGCTGGCCTGTGCCGAAGCCCGAGGCCTCGTTCACCATTACGGGCGGCTCCACCTCAAGATAGCCTGCGGCGGTGTTGAACTCCAGGAAGTAGTTGATGAGCGCGCGCTGCAGCTTGGCACCCTTGCCCTTGTAGACGGGGAAACCGGCGCCGGTGAGCTTCACGCCCAGGTCAAAGTCGATGATGTCATATTTCTTGGCCAGCTCCCAGTGGGGGAGTTTGCTGGCAGAAAGGTCGGGAAGCTCGCACACCTTCTTCACGACAACGTTGTCTTCTGCGCTCTTGCCCTCGGGCACCTGCGCGCAGGGGAGGTTGGGCAGCAGCACCAGCAGGTCGTTCTGCCGCTTCTCTGCCTGTGCCATCTTCTCCTCGAGAGCCTTGGAGCTCTCCTTGAGGGCGGCAACCTCTTTCTTGACCGCCTCTGCGGCCTCTTTGTTGCCGGCTTTCATAAGGGAGCCGATCTCTGAAGCCTTGCTCTTCTGCTGCTGGAGCAATGAGTCCAGTTCGCTCTGGGACGAGCGTCTCTCCTTGTCGCAATCGAGTATCTGGGAAACAATCTCCTTGGCGTCAAAATGCTTGACCGCCAGGCGTTCTACAACAAAATCGGGGTTCTCCCTTAGAAGTTTGAGTGTAAGCATATTCTTAGTTTTCTTTTATGCGGGGGCAAATATACGTTTTTTTTAGTTGGCGTGCTCATCCAGCCACGCCTTAAATGCGGCGGCGTCCAGATTGTAGCCCCTCTTGGCGAGCACCTTGCCCTCCGGGGTCTGAATCACATAGTATGGCTGGGCGTTGATGCCGTAAGTCTCGTTCGCTATATGGGCGTTGATCTTGCCGATGGTCTTGAGGGTGCGCCCCGACCCGGTGGTGATCCAGTCCTGGGGCAGCGCCTCGCTGCGGTCGTCGCAATAGAGCATACATATTACGAAATCATCCCTGAGGGAGGCGAGCACGCCGGCGTCGCTCCACACGCGGGCCTCCATCTCGCGGCAGTTGACGCAGCCGTGGCCGGTGAAGGCGATGAAGATGTTCTTGCCCTCCTTCTCTGCGGCGGCTGTGGCCTCGCCCAGGTCAAAATATCCCTGCAGGCCGTGGGGCAGCTCCAGCCGGTCGGCATATTTCACCGCCCCGGCCTTTGCGGCGGGGGAGGCCTGCGGCGCCGCTTCCGTGCTGTAGCGGCCTATGACGAAATCCTGGGTCTCAATGGGCGGCAGATAGCCGGAGAGGGCCTTGAGCGGCGCCCCCCACATCCCGGGAATCATATACACGACGAATGTGAACACCACTATTGCCAGCGAGAGGCGCAGCACGCTGACGTGCTCTTGCGGGCTGTCGTATTTGAAGCGGATCTTGCCCAGCAGGTAGAAGCCGAGCAGGGAGAAGACCACAATCCAGATGGCCAGATAGACCTCGCGGTCGAGCAGCCCCCAGTGGTAGACCTGGTCGGCGGTGGAGAGGAATTTAAAGCCGAGGGCAATCTCCACAAAGCCCAGCACCACCTTGACGCTGTTGAGCCAGCCGCCGCTGCCGGGCAGTTTCTTGAGCAGCCCCGGGAAGAGGGCGAATATCACGAACGGCAGGGCGAATGCGGCAGAGAATGCCAGCATCGTGACAATCGGCGCCCAGAATTCGCCCGACGTGGACTTGATGAGCACCGTGCCCACGATGGGACCGGTGCAGGAGAAGGAGACCAGCACCAGGGTGAGGGCCATAAAGAACACCCCGCCCAGGCCGCTGCGCTTGTCCACAGCCTGGTCCGACTTGTTCACCAGCGAGCTGGGCATCGTGATTTCGAAGGCGCCGAAGAACGATGCCGCGAACACCATAAATATCACGAAGAAGAGTATGTTGGGCAGCCAGTGGGTCGCCAGATAGTTGAATATGTCGGCGGTGACGGCGTCGCCCCCCACCAGACGGGTCACAATTATGATTGCGGCGATGGGCACTGTGTAGAGCAGCACTATGAACACGCCGTACATTATGGCGCGCAGGCGGCCCCGGGCCTTGTTGTCGCTCCCCTTGAGAAAGAAGGAGATTGTCATCGGCACCATCGGGAACACGCAGGGGGTCAGCAGGGCGGCGAATCCCCAGAGAATCGCCTCCAGGATCATAGCCCACAGCGCCCCTTTGGATTCATTGCCGCTGCCATCGGACGATATGGTGTCCTGATTCTCCGCGGCGGAGATTTCGCCGGCCGCGGCCGCGTCGCCGATGCTGTCTGCGGAGCTTTCACCGCCGCTCAGGGCCACCGAAACGCTCTGCTCTGCGGGCATCGAGCATTCGCCGCCGGTGCAGGTCATATATTCTGCAGTGACGGTGACATTGCCCGCGGCGCCGTGGCGGATTTTCTGCGAGAACACCACGGTGCCCTCCCAGGTGCCCACTTCGCAGCCGAAGACATCGTCTTTGCGGCGCTCCGGCGCGGGACTGACGCTCAGCCCCCCTTCCAGCGATGCCCCTTCGGGCAGGTCAAAGGTGATTATGGTGTTCTGCGGGCCGCCGGCCACATATGCGGTGTCGTAAATGTGCCAGCCGCGCTCTATCGTGGCGGTGAGCTCTATCTGCGAGACGCCCTGCTCCACGGGGGTCGCTTTTGCGCTGAGGGCGACCTGCTGTGCTGCGGCGGGCGAGATGGCCAGAAGCGAGAGCAGGCAGGCGGCCGCCGATGCGTAAATCTTGTAAAGTCTTGACATAAAAAGCCGTTTGAGTGTGCGAATATAGCAAAAAGAACGGCTGCCAATGCAGGCAACCGTTCTTTTTACTCACTTGAGCGGGTGCGGAATTAGAACCTGTCCTCGCTGGAAACGGTGAGTTTCTTGCGGCCGTGGCGACGGCGCGATGCAAGCACGCGGCGGCCATTGGGAGTGGACATACGCTCGCGGAAGCCGTGTTTGTTGCGACGCTTGCGGATAGAAGGCTGGAATGTGCGTTTCATATCGGTAATTTTTTATTATTTTTCTTGTAAAGGAGTGCAAAAGTAAGCAGTCTCAAGCAAAATACCAAATTTATTGATTGATGAGCACAACTTTTTTGGTGTCGAACCACTCTTCCCTGAAGAAAATGCCTATATCGCTCACCAATACTTTCTTAGGGTCAAAAAGGTGACGGCCGCCGCAGGCCGCGATTTCCTGCTCCAGGTCGCCTCCCTTGAGGCAGATGACCCCTTTGGAATATTTGCCCCTGACCCAGGGGAGAAGTTTGTCCAGCGGCGCCACGGCGCGCGACACAACCCAGTCGAACTGCTGCGGGAGGCTCTCGGCACGGCAGTTGACGCAGGTGACATTGTCCAGCCCCAGCGCGCGGGCCACGGCCTCGGCCACGGCAATCTTCTTGCCTATGGAGTCGCACAGGGTAAACCGGCATCCGGGGTAGAAAATCGCCAGCGGAATGCCGGGGAAGCCCCCGCCGGTGCCCAGGTCCAGCACCTGCTGCCCCTCTTGCGCAAGGGCGTCCGGGTGGGCGGCGGCAATCGCGAGCGAGTGCAGCACGTGATGCGTGTAGAAATTGTCCATATCCTTGCGCGAAATCACGTTGATTTTGGCGTTCCAGTCGTTGTAGAGCCCCTGCAGGGCGGCGAAGCGCTCTTTCTGCAGAGGGGTCAGGTCCGGGAAATATCTCAAGAGTTCTTCCATCGTGCAATGGGGTTTAATGGGCTTCCAGCCAGTTTTTGCCGGCGTTGCAGTCCACAATCAGCGGCACCAGCAGGGTGCAGACATTCTCCATCTCCCCGCGCACCAGCTTCATTAGGCTTTCGCGCTCCGATTCATAGACGTCGAAGAGCAGCTCGTCGTGAATCTGCAGCACCATACGGCTGCGGAAGCCTTCCCGCTGCAGGCGGCCCTGGATGCGGATCATCGCCAGCTTGATTATGTCGGCGCTGCTCCCCTGTATGGGGGCGTTGACGGCGTTGCGCTCTGCCAGGGAGCGCACCGTGCGGTTCTTGGAGTTGATGTCGGGCAGATAGCGCCGGCGGCCGAAGATTGTCTCCACATAGCCCTTGGCGCGCGCCTCGGCGGTGACCTTCTCGATGTAGGCGCTGATGCCCGGGAAGCTGTTGTAGTAGCCGTCTATAAGCTCTTTGGCCTCGGCGCGGGAGATGCCCAGCCGCTGCGCCAGCCCGAATGCCGATATGCCGTACATTATGCCGAAGTTGGCCGTCTTGGCCCGGCGGCGCTGCTCTTTGGTGACCTCGCCCACCGGCACGTGGAAAATCTTGGCGGCGGTGGCGGCGTGGATGTCGTCGCCCGAGTTGAAGTCGGCCACCAGGGCGGCGTCTCCGCTCAGATGGGCCATTATGCGCAGCTCTATCTGCGAATAGTCGGCCGCCACAATGCAGTCGGCGCCAGGGACGAATGCGCGGCGGATTTCCTGCCCCAGCGAGGTGCGCACCGGGATGTTCTGCAGGTTGGGCCGCACGCTGCTCAAGCGGCCGGTGGCGGTCAGGGCCTGGGTGAATGTGGTGTGCACGCGGCCGTCGCGCGGGTCAATGTAGCCCGGCAGCGGCGATATGTAGGTGGTCATCAGCTTTTTGAGGCCGCGGAACTCCAGTATCATCCCTATCACGGGGTGGCTCTCGGAGAGGGCCTGCAGCGTCTCCTCGTCGGTGGGGTAGCCGCCGGTGCGGCTCTTCTTGACCTTGGGGTTGAGGTGGAGCTTTTCGTAGAGTAGCGCGCCGATCTGCTTGGGAGACTGCACGTTGAGCGAGGCGTCGCCCGCTATTTCGCGGATTTGGGCCTCCAGGGCGGCGATGCGCCCCTCTATCGATGCGCCGAAGGCCTCAAGCGCGGCGCGGTCTATCTTGACTCCGGCGCTCTCCATATCGCAGAGCACCCGTATCAGGGGCATCTCGATGGTCTCGTAGAGATTGTAGAGCCCTTTTTCGCGCAGTTCGGCGGCGATTTTGGGGGCCAGAAGGGCGGACGCCGCCAGGCTCCGGCCGGCCGATTCGCTCTCCCGGCCGCCGTCATCCCCCTCTGCGGGGAACGAAAACAGGTCCAGAGGCGCCTCTGCGGCCTTCTCTGCACTCTCCGGGGACTCAAGCTCCATACCGGTGTAGCTGCGCAATATGAAATCTACCTTGTGGCTCACCTCGGGGTTGAGCAGGTAGTGCATTATCTCAATGTCCAGCAGGGGGCCGCCAAGCTTCAGGCCGGCTCCCTCAAGGGCGTGCATCGTCTCCTTGAGGCCGTGCCCCGCCTTGGAAATCGATTCGCACGCGAGCAGTTCGCGCGCGGCGGCGTCATCGGCGCAGAAGGGGGCGTAGCACCCCTCGGAGGCCAGAATCAGCCCTTTGGAGAAGCCCACGGCAACGCATCCCGCGCTGCGGGCGCATCCCAGCAGCTCTTCGCGGGAGACCTCCCGGCACTGCATATATGTCTTGGGCTGCGGGGCCGGCTCCTCTCCCCCCTCGGGAAGCAGACGCAGCAGGCTGCGCATCTCGTATTTCCCGAACATCTCCGTGACCTTGGCGTCGGCCGTCGCCCTGAGCCGCAAATCCTCCAGAGTGCATTCCAGGGGGATGTCGTCTTTTATTGTGACCAGGAACTTGCTCAAACCGATGTGGTCGCGGGCCGCCTCAAACGAGGCGCGCATCTTGGGGGTCAGCTCGCCGATATGCTCGTAGATGCCCTCCACGCTGCCGTATTTGGCCACCAGCTTCTTGGCGCCGACCTCGCCCACGCCGGCAACGCCCGGCACATTGTCGGCCGCGTCGCCCCAGATGGCGAGGATGTCTATTACCTGGCGGGAATCCGATATGCCGTAGCGGCTGCAGACGGCCGCCTCGTCAAGCACTGTGTCCTCTTCTCCGCTCTTGCCCGGCTTCAGCTGGAAAATGTTGCCGTGCACCTCCTGCCCGAAGTCCTTGTCGGGGGTCACCATATACACCTGGGTGCTGCCGCTCTCGAAGCGGCGGGCGGCGGAGCATATGACGTCGTCGGCCTCGAATCCGGGCTTCATCAGCACCGGAATCCGCAGCGCCTCCAGAATCCCGCACAGGGGCTCCAGGGCGGCGTGCACCAGCTCGGGGGCCTCGCCGCGGTTGGCCTTGTAGGGGGCGTAGGCCTCGTGGCGGAAGGTGGCCGCGTGGGGGTCGAACGCCACCGCCAGGTGGGTCGGCTGCCGCTTGGCGATGGTCTCCAGCAGGTATTTGGTGAATCCGTAGAGAATGGAGGTGTCCTCTCCCTTGGAATTGATCATCGGACGGCGCAGAAATGCGTAGTACATCCTGAAAATCAGCGCGTGGCCGTCTATGAGAAACAGTTTGTCCATCCGCGCAAATGTACAATTTAAATTTTGAAATAATGTTCTTATCTTTGCCGGTCCCGAAAACGTGACATATCAATTCACTAATAAATAATTATGCGTAAGAAAATTGTAGCAGGCAACTGGAAGATGAACACTACGGTTGCAGAAGGCGTGGCTCTGGCAAAGGAGCTCGTTGCAGGTATGGGCCAGGTGCCCGCAGATGTCAATCTGATAATCGCTCCCCCGTTTGTGCACCTGACAAGCGTGGGTGAGGTGATCAAGGACAGCAAGATAGCTCTCAGCGCACAGAACTGCGCAAACAAGGAGAAAGGCGCCTACACAGGCGAGGTTTCCGCCGCAATGATCGCCGGCATCGGCTGCGAATATTGCATTCTGGGCCACTCCGAGCGCCGTCAGTATTATGGCGAGACCAGCGCCACTCTGGTGGAGAAGATGGCTCTTGCCCTCTCCAACGGCCTCAAGCCCATCTACTGCGTGGGCGAGATGCTCTCCGAGCGCGAGGCAGGCAACCACTTCAATGTGGTCAAGGCTCAGATAGAGGAGGTTCTCTTCGGCCTCACTGCAGAGCAGATGTCGCAGGTTGTAGTGGCTTATGAGCCCGTATGGGCCATCGGCACCGGCGTCACCGCCACCAGCGCGCAGGCTCAGGAAATCCACGCATTCATCCGCAAGACCCTTGCAGAGAAGTTCGGCGCACTTGCAGAGGAGATCACAATCCTCTACGGCGGCAGCTGCAAGCCCTCAAATGCAAAGGAGCTCTTCGCCCAGAAGGATATCGACGGCGGCCTGATCGGCGGCGCAGCCCTCAAGGCAGCCGACTTCATCGCCATCGCACAGTCTTACTAGCAGATTCCACTCTGCACATAAAAAATACCGGACGGCCTGCGGCTGCCCGGTATTTTTTTAGTTTAGAGTGTAGAGTTTAGAGTGTAGAGGAGTGGAAAGTGGAAAGTGGAAAGTGGAAAGTGAAAAGTGGAAAGTGGCGCGGCAGAAATTTGGTGTGAAAAAGTGGCGATTTTCACACCGATTTTGCCGGAGACGAAATTCCGTGTGAAAAGACGGGCTTTTTCACACGGAATGTTGATTTTGAGGTGTTTGGTGTGAAAAACCGCGTTATTTCACACCAAAAATCGTTGACTCGGAATTCGGTGTGCGAAACCGGGGTTTTTCACACCGATTTTTTGATGCGCTGATGTCGCCCCGCAACTCTCGCCCTCGCCCCCTCCTCTCCATTCCTCTCCATTCCTCTCCATTCCTCTCCATTCCTCTCAACTCCTCTCCTCTCAACTCCTCTCCTTTCAACTCCTCTCAACACTAAACTCTCAACTCTACACTCTAAAGCCCGGTGTAGCTGGAGGGGGTGATGGCGCGCAGCTCGTTTTTCACGCTCTCGCTCACCTCCAGGGTGTCGATGAAGCGGGCGATGGTCTCGCGGCTGACGGCCTCGCCGGTGCGGGTGAGCGCCTTGAGCGTCTCGTAGGGGTTGGGGTACCCCTCGCGGCGCAGAATGGTCTGGATGCCCTCCGCCACAACGGCCCAGTTGCTCTCCAGGTCGGCCTCCAGCCTGCCCTGATTGAGAATCAGCTTGCCCAGCCCTTTCTTGAGCGAGGCGAGCGCAATCAGCGAGTGCGCCACCGGCACTCCGACATTGCGCAGCACCGTGGAGTCGGTCAAATCGCGCTGCATACGCGAGATGGGCAGCTTGCCCGAGAGATGGCGGTAAACGGCATTGGCGATGCCCAGGTTGCCCTCGGCATTCTCGAAGTCGATGGGGTTGACCTTGTGCGGCATTGCCGACGAGCCCACCTCGCCCGCCTTGATGCGCTGCTTGAAATAGTCCATCGAGATGTAGGTCCAGATGTCGCGGCACAGGTCAATCAGTATGGTGTTGATGCGCCCCAGGCAGTCGAAGATGGCCGCCAGGTTGTCGTAATGCTCTATCTGAGTGGTGGGCCAGGAGCGCCTGAGCCCCAGGGTCCCCTCCACGAAGCTGTCGCCGAAAGCCTTCCAGTCAATGCCGGGGTAGGCCACGTGATGGGCGTTCATATTGCCGGTGGCGCCGCCGAACTTGGCGGGGTAGGAGAGGCCGTCCAGCTGGCGCATCTGCTCCTGCAGACGGGCGCGGAACACCCCGAACTCCTTGCCCAGGCGGGTGGGGGAGGCGGGCTGCCCGTGGGTGTGGGCCAGCATCGGAATGTCCTTCCACTCCCTCTCAAAGCCGGCAATTATCTCCACGACCTCATTCAGCTGCGGGCGGAACACGTCGGCAAGGCCCTCCTTGATGGAGAGGGGCACCGAAGTGTTGTTGATGTCCTGCGAGGTGAGGCCGAAGTGCACGAACTCGCCGTAGCAGGCATCGATGCCCAGGGCGGCGAACTTCTTCTTGATGAAATACTCCACCGCCTTCACGTCGTGGTTGGTGACCTTCTCAATCTCCTTCACCGCCTCGGCGTCGGCCTCGGAAAAGTTGCGGTAGATGTCCCGCAGCGCCTCGTAGCGCTCCTTGCCGAACGATGAGAGCTGCGGCAGGGGAATGTTGCAGAGGGCGATGAAATACTCTATCTCTACCCTCACGCGATAGCGGATGAGGGCGAATTCTGAGAAATAGCTGCCGAGAGCCTCGGTCTTGGAGTGATAGCGGCCGTCCACGGGGGATACGGCGGTAAGGGGGCTTAACATAAATTTGAAAATTATTGCTTGGTGAGAGCGCCAAAGTTACTAATTTTGACGACACCTAAACACGAAAAGTCTATGAGAAAGATTAAAATTATGGCAATGGCATCTTCCCTGACACTTCTGGCGAGCGGCTGCGCAAACAATGCGGAGCCCGAATTCAAATATTGCGTGGATTCATTCGCCGACATAGAGGTCATCAAATATAAGATTCCCGACTGGGACTCCCTCACAATGGGGCAGAAAGAGTATATCTACTACCTGGCGGAGGCTGCAAAATACGGGCGCGACATAATCTGGGCGCAGAACTATGAATACAACCTCCCCATCCGCAAGGCCCTGGAGAGCGTCATCAAAAATTATAAGGGCGACCGCCAGTGCCAGCAGTGGCAGCAGTTTATGGTCTATGCCAAGCGGGTATTCTTCTCCAACGGCATCCACCACCACTACGGCGAGCACAAGTTCTTCCCCGAGTGCGACCGGCTCTATATGGGCGGCCTCTTTGCCGAGTGCGGAGTGGGCGACGACGCCCTGCTGGAGATAATCTACAACCCCGACATCGCCCCCGTGCGCAAATATCAGGGCACCGACCGCGATATGATACTGGCATCGGCCAACCATCTCTACGACGGCGTGACTCAGGCCGAGGCGGAGAAGTTCTATGCCGATATGGAGGACCCCTCTGACCCGCACCCCATTTCTTACGGCCTCAACAGCCGCCTGATTAAGGATGCCGACGGCAATCTTGCCGAGCTCAAATACACCACCGGCGGCCTCTACGGCGCCGCCCTCACCAAAATAGTGGAGAATCTTGAGAAGGCGGCCGCCGTGGCGGAAAATGATGTGCAGAAGCAGACCATCGCCGACCTCTGCGAGTATTACCGCACCGGCGATCTGCGCCTCTGGGACAAATACAACATTGAGTGGGCGGACGACACCGTCTCCCGCGTGGACTTCATCAACGGCTTCATAGAGGTCTACGGCGACCCGCTGGGGCTCAAGGGCAACTGGGAGAGTATGGTCAACTTCCGCGACATAGAGGATTCGCACCGCACCGAGATCGTGAGCGGCAACGCCCAGTGGTTCGAAGACAACTCCCCCGTGGACGACCGCTTCAAGAAGGCGCACGTGACGGGCGTCTCCGCCAAGGTGATAAATGCAGTGGTGATTGCGGGCGATACCTACCCCTCCACCGCCATCGGCATCAACCTGCCCAACGCCGACTGGATCCGCAAGGAGCACGGCAGCAAGTCGGTGACCATCGCCAACATCACCGAGGCATACGACAAGGCGGCCAACGAGAAGCCCCGCAGCCTGCTGAGCGAGTTTGCCTGGGACCAGGCGGAAATAGACCGCGTGAAGAAATACGGCTATATGACCGACAATCTGCACACCGACCTGCACGAGTGCCTGGGGCACGCTTCCGGCCAGCTGCTGGAGGGGACCAACCCCAACGCCCTCAAGGAGTACAGCTCCACTCTGGAGGAGGCCCGCGCCGACCTGTTCGCCCTCTATTATCTGGCCGACCCCAAGCTGGTGGAGCTGGGGCTGCTCCCGGATTCCGAGGCCTACAAGGCTGAGTATGACACCTACATCCGCAACGGCATATTCACCCAGTTCACCCGCATCGAGCCGGGCAAGCAGAACACCGAGGCGCATATGCAGAACCGCAAGCTGATTGCCGACTGGTGCTTTGAGAAGGGTGCCGCCGGCAATGTGATAGAGATGAAGGTGCGCGACGGCAAGACCTACTTCGTGATCAACGATTACGAGGCGCTGCGCTCTCTCTTTGCCGACCTGCTCTCAGAAATCCAGCGCATCAAGAGCGAGGGGGATTATGCCGCCGGGCGCGATCTGGTGGAGAAGTATGCTGTGAACATCGATCCCGACCTGCACCGCGAGGTGCTGGAGCGCTACTCCGCTCTGGAGCTGAAGCCCTACCGCGGCTTTGTGAATCCCACCATCGTCCCCGTGGAGAAGAACGGCAAGGTGGTGGATTACAAGATCGAGTATTGCGACGATTTTGTGGAGCAGCAGCTCTTCTACGGCGACAACTACGCAACGCTCTAATTTAGAGCCCCTTGCAGGCGTAGCGTGATGCGCGGCAGAATTGAAGATTACGAGAGATTCGAGGTGTATAAATGATGCACCTTGGCGCTACCAGCGGACCTGGCCGGTGCCGGAAATCAGATATTTATAGGTGGTGAGTTCCTGCAGCCCCATAGGGCCGCGGGCGTGCAGTTTCTGCGTGCTGATGCCGATTTCCGCCCCGAATCCGAACTGCCCGCCGTCGGTAAAAGCGGTGGAGACATTCTCATAGACGCAGGCGGCGTCCACCTTTTTCAAGAACAAATCGGCGGCGGCGCGGCTTTCCGTCACTATGCACTCGCTGTGGTGCGACCCGTGCTCCGCAATGAACGCGACGGCCTCCTGTACATCGGCCACCGTGCGGATGCTCATCTTGTAGTCGAGAAACTCGCGGCCGTAGTCGCTTTCGCTGCTGTGCTGCAGCAATTCGGCGGGATAACTCCCCTCCAGGGCGGCGTATGACTCCCCGTCGGCATAAATGACCACATTCTTCTCCGCCAGACGGCGGCACACCTCCCCCAGGTCGCACAGCCGGTCGCGGGCCACCAGCAGGCAGTCCAGCGCATTGCAGACGCTCACCCGGCGGGTCTTGGCGTTGTACACTATCTCCTTTGCCACCGACACTTTGCCCTCCGAATCAAAATAGGTGTGGCACACCCCGGCGCCGGTCTCGATCACCGGCACGGTGGCGTTCCTGCGCACGAAATCTATCAGCGAGGCGCTGCCGCGGGGTATTATCAAATCCACCAGCCCCTCCGCGTGCAGCAGCTGCGCGGTGGCCTCGTGAGTGGGTTCCAGCAGGGTGCAGGCCTCGCGCGGCAGTCCGCAGAGGGTCAGCACATCGTGAATCACCGCCACGATGGCGCGGTTGGTGGCGTCGGCGTCGGCACCCCCCTTGAGCACCGGCACATTGCCCGACTTGAGGCAGAGGCCGAACACGTCGGCGGTGACATTGGGCCGCGCCTCGTATATGATGCCGATGACCCCGAAGGGGACGCTGACCTTGCGGATCTGCATTCCGTTGGGATGCTCATAGCCGCTCAGGGTGCGGTTCAGCGGGGAGGGGAGGGCGGCGACGCTGCGCATATCGGCGGCGATGCCGGCGATGCGCTCCGGCGTGAGGCGGAGCCTGTCGTACTTGGGGTTCTCCGGATCCATCCGGAACAGGTCCTCTTCGTTGGCCTTGAGTATGTAGCGGGTGTTGGCCTCGATGGCGTCGGCGGCCTGGCACAGCATACTGCTTATCTGCCGGTCGGTCTGGGAGGCTATCACCTCGGATGCGCCGCGCGCGAGGGAGAGTGTATCGGTTATCATAATTGCTCTATGTACAGATAGTCGTAATGGATGAATTCGGGCAGGTTTTTCCGGCCGAGATTGGCGGCGAGTTCTGCGGCGCCGCAGGAGGCCTTGCCCACCGCGATGGGGCGGCCGTCGGGGTCCAGAATCCGCACGAGGTCGTCTTTCTCGAAATCCCCCTCCACGGCAGTGATGCCCACCGGCAGCAGCGAGGCGGCGCTTCTGCCCAGCAGGGCATCGGCCGCGCCCCTGTTGACGGTGACGCTCCCTTTGGAGAATCCGCCGCTGTGGGCAATCCACTTCTTGACCCCCGATATGGGCTTCTGACCCGCCTTGAACAGGGTGTAGGGGAGTTCCCGGCTGCCGGAGGCTATGGCGGCGAGGATGCCGTCCCGCTTGCCGCAGGCTATGGCCACGGGGATTCCCTCCGAGGCGACCTTGCGCGCCACGGCATATTTGGAGCGCATCCCGCCCCGTCCGGCCGTGGACTTGGCGCCGGACACGAACTGCTCCTCGCTCCGGCTGCCGGGCTCTATCTCCTCTATCAGGCGGCTGCCGCTCTCGGCGGGGTCGCCGGTGAACAGGCCGTCCACATTGGAGAGAATCACCAGCAGGCGGACGTCCATCATTGTGGCCACGAGGCCCGAGAGCTCGTCGTTGTCGGTGAACATCAGCTCGGTGAGCGAGATGGTGTCGTTTTCGTTAACTATGGGGATGACGCCGCAGGCGAGCATCGTCTCCATACAGTTTTTCTGGTTGAGGTAGTAGTGGCGGGTAGAGAAGTTCTCCTTGGTGGTGAGCACCTGGCCGCAGAAGAGCCCCCGCTGCCGCAGCAATTCGTGGTAGGCGTGCATCAGGCGCGTCTGCCCCACTGCGGAGAGCAGCTGCCGGCGCGACACGCTGTCCAGCCGTGAGGCGTCTCCCAGGGCGTCGCGCCCGAAGGCCACCGCCCCGGAGGAGATCAGAATGACTTCGCAACCGCCACGGCGCAGGTCGCAGACCTGGTCCACGAGGGCCGACATCCGGGTGTAGTCGATGCTGCCGTCGCTGCGGGTGAGCACGTTGCTCCCTATCTTTATGGCGATTCGTCCGCCCATTGCGCTACCAGGTCTTGCTGGCGCGCAGGCCGGCGATTACGGAGTAGCTGAAGCCCTCCTTCTCCATCTCGTTGAGGCCGCGGATGGTGATTCCCTTGGGGGTGCAGACGCGGTCGATTTCGGTCTCGGGGTGCTCGCCGTTTGCCAGCAGCAGGTCCATAGCCCCCTTCACGGTGCTCAGCACAATCTGCATCGCCACTTTGGGAGCGAATCCGAGCTCCACGCCCCCCTCCATCGAGGCGCGCACATAGCGCATCGCATAGGCGATGCCGCTGGAGGCCAGGGCGGTGGCCGCCCCCATCTGCATTTCGGGGATGAGCATCGCGCGTCCCAGCGAGTCAAAAATCTCCACTATGCGGTCTGTGCGCTCCCGGCTGGCGTTCTGCGCCGAGACGAACGTCATACTGCTGCCCACCTCTATGGCGGTGTTGGGGATGACCCGGAAAAGGGTGGCCTTCTCGTCTTCGAGATACTCCGAGAGCATCTCAAAGGTGACTCCGGCGGCAATCACCACCAGGTCCTGGCGGCTGCAGTCCAGAAAGTCCTTGAATCCGCGCAGCGTGCGCTCCACGTTCCAGGGCTTTACAGACACCACGATCAGGTCGGCGTCCTTTGCCGCAATGCGGCTGTCGTCTGTCGTGTTGATGGCGCTGTCCATAGCCTTGAACGGCTCCAGGCACTCCGGCACAAGGTCGCAGCAGGTCATTTCTGCGGCAGATACTATGTTCTTTCTGTAGAGGCCGCGCGCCACGGCGCCGCCGATGTTTCCGCAACCGATAAATGCAGCTTTCATAATTGTAAAATGTGTGTTGCGGCAAAGTTATCTTTTTCTTGCTAAATTTGCCCGATTGTCACGCAAAACGGGATAAACTCAAGAAAATTATGATAAAAAAACTGATGTTGCTGGCCTTTATGGCCGCAAGCATCCCCGCGTCGGCGGGGGTCAGAGTCACTTCGCTCAAGGTAAACCATATGACGGACCCCACGGGCATCGACGCCGCGCCCACCTTCAGCTGGGTGGGGGAGGACAGCCGCAGCGACGCCTGCCAAAGCACTTATGAAATCAAGGTGCGGGACAGCCGCGGCCGCATAGTGTGGGAGTCGGGCAAGGTTGCATCCGACAACTCGGTGGCGGTGAAATACGAGGGGCCGGCGCTGGAGAGCGCCACCCGCTACACCTGGCGCGTCCGCATCCGCGACAACTATGGCAAAAAGAGCCGCTGGAGCCGCAAGGGCTCCTTTGTCACCGGCCTCGGCAATCAGTGGAGCGCGCAGTGGATAACCCCCGCGATGGGCAGCGAGAGCCCGCTGGTGCGCCGCGAGTTCACCGTCAAAGGGAAGGTGCACAGCGCGGTGGCCTATTTCACGGCCCACGGCGTGTATGAGGCGTATCTCAACGGCCGCAAAATCGGCGACGCCTATATGGCCCCCGGCTACACCACCTACGACCGTCACCTGATGTATCAGACATACGACGTCACCGATATGATAAAGCGCGGCGTCAATGTGGTGGGGGCCGAAATCGCCCGCGGCTGGTATCTGAGCTGTATGGGATTCGTGGACCGCAGCGCCTACAAGCCCAACTTCAAGGAGAATGTCTGGGCCTTCCTGGGGCAGATTGTCATAACCTATAAGGACGGCACCCGCGAGATTGTCGGCACCGGCAGCGACTGGCAGTGCTCCACCGGCGCCGTGCTCTCCAGCACCATCTACGACGGCGAGACCTTTGACGCCGGCCGCGAGAAGAAGGGCTGGTGCACCGCCGGCTATGACGCATCCGCCTGGAGCGCCGCCCCCACCGCCGACTACGGCTACGACAACCTCTCGGCGCAGGAGTGCGAGCCTGTCCGCCAGGAGCGGATTGTAGATGCCAAGGAGCTCATCATCACCCCCGAGGGGGATGCCGTGATAGACTTCGGGCAGAACCTCGTGGGCAGCGAAGTGATTTCATACACCGGCACCCCTGGGCAGACCATCCGCATCTCCCACGCCGAGGTGCTGGACGAGAACGGCAACTTCTACACCCACAACCTGCGCAGCGCCAAGGCCCTGGCCACCTACATCTGCAACGGGGAGGCGCAGCGCTTCACCACCCGCTTCACATTCTACGGCTTCCGCTACATCAAGGTGGAGGGCATCCCCGCAGGCGAAATCAATCTTGACGACTTCAAGGCCGCCGTGCGCTTCACCGATATGGACGCCACCGGCACCTTCGAGTGCTCCGACGATATGATAAACCAGCTGCAGAGCAACATCCAGTGGGGCCTGCGCGGCAACTTTGTGGACATCCCCTCCGACTGCCCGCAGCGCGACGAGCGTCTGGGCTGGACCGGCGACGCGGAGTTCTTTGCCCGCACCGCCACCTTCAACCGCGCCAGCTACGCCTTCTACTCCAAGTGGCTCAAGGATCTTGCCTGCGACCAGCTCCCCGGCGGAGAAGTCACCGACATAGTCCCCTTCATCTACAATCTTGTGGGTGCGGGCCACGTGGGCTGGGCCGATGCCGCCACCATAATCCCCTGGACCCTCTATATGGCATACGGCGACACGGCGGTGCTTGAGGCGCAGTACGACAGCATGAAGCGCTGGGTGGACTGCATAATCCGCAATGCCGGCGAGAGCCATCTCTGGAACACCGGCTGGCATTATGGCGACTGGCTGGCCTTTACCGACGAGGCCGACCCCGCCGCCAACCAGACATCCACCCCGCTCACTCAGCAGTGCCACTTTGCCAATTCCGCCACAATCGTGGCCGAGACCGCCGCTCTGCTGGGGCGCGAAGAGGATGCGAAATATTACCGCGAGGCGGCCGCCGCTGCCCGCGAGGCCTTCTGCAGGGAGTATCTGCTCCCCGACGGCCGGCTGACCTCCCACACCCAGACAGCATACACTCTGGCGCTCAAATATGATATGGTGCCCGAGGAGTCGCGCGCCGCGCTCGCCGCCAACCTGGCGGAGACGGTGGAGCACTACGGCCACGTGGCCACCGGCTTCCTGGGCACGCCCCACCTCAATACCGTCCTCACCGAGAGCGGCCGCGGCGACCTGGCCTACAAGCTGCTGCTGCGCCGCGAATATCCCGGCTGGCTCTACCCAATAACGATGGGGGCCACCACCATCTGGGAGCGCTGGAACTCGATGCTCCCCGACGGCAGCATCCCCGACAACGGAATGAATTCCTTCAACCACTACGCCTACGGCTCCATCGGCGACTGGCTCTACCGCTGCGTGGCGGGCCTCAAGGAGGCGGCTCCCGGCTTCCGCGAGATTGAAATCCGGCCCTTCCCCGGCGGCGGGCTCAAATGGGCCCGCGCAGAGCAGATGACCCCCTACGGCAAGGCCGTCTCCGCGTGGAAGCAGGAGGGCAATGTCTTCTCTCTGGAGGTGGAAATCCCCTTCGGAAGCACCGCTGCGGTGTATTTGCCTGCCGATGAGGGCGCTCTGCTGACCATCGGCGGCAAGCCTGCCGAGGGTGTGAAAACAGAGGGCGGATATGCCGAATTTAAGGTCGGAAGCGGCCATTATGTTTTCGCGAGCGAAAAAAAGTTGTAATTTTACGGCTTTGCTTGTATATTATTGAGAATGGCGCATTGTAACAAAAAGACCGTATGGTTCACATTGGGCGGCTTCGTGCTGGGGTTCGCCCTTATGATATTCTTGAATTCGCTCTATGTGAAGAGCTCCAGAAACGAAACCTGCCAGTCCTGCCACGTGCACGGATACGCGGATTCCACCTGGACCCTCTCCAGCCATTATCGCAACGGCAGCGGCACTATGACCGACTGCGCCGACTGCCACCTGCCCGCCGGAACCCCCTCCGAGCACTTCTTTGCCAAGGCCAAAATCGGGATGAAGGATCTGTTCAGCTATGTCTTCAAGGACAAGAGCAAGATAGACTGGTCTGCAAAGCAGCAGCTTGAATATGCAAAGACCATCGTGTACAACTCTTCCTGCAAGAAGTGCCACCACGACCTCTTCCCCGACGGCATCAGCGACGACGGCGTCATGAGCCACATCTACTATGAGGAGCACGAGCAGGACTACGGCCTGCACTGCATCAACTGCCACTTGGACGCCGGCCACTATATGCCGGGCTACCAGCATCCCACCAGCGCCTCCAAATATGAGGCTCCCGCGCGCAGCACCGTTGTCTACGACTCGGCCGCCGTGGTCACGAGCTTCTCTGCCTACACAGAGACAGTGCCCGGCACCGGTTGCGCCATAAATATGCTGCCCATTGCGGGCGGCACCTTTGAGATGGGTTCGTCCGACAGCGAGCCTTTCCACCGTCCCGACGAGGGGCCGGTGCGCAAGGTCACCGTCTCCGACTTCTTTATGGCGGAGGTTGAGGTCACCTGGGACCAGTACTGGGAGTTCTTCCGCGAGACAATGTCGGAGGGACGCACTCCGCCCGAGAAGATTTATGCCAACAACACCCGCGAGGACATCGACGCGGTGAGCGGCCCCACGCCCCCCTTCGGCGCTCCCGACCAGGGCTGGGGACAGGGTTCCCGCCCCGCCATCACTATGACCCACTACGGTGCGGAGACCTTCTGCCAGTGGCTCTCGCTCAAGACAGGGCGCACCTACCGCCTCCCCACCGAGGCCGAGTGGGAGTATGCGGCCCGCGGCGGCACATCCGGCCCCTACTATTTCGAGGGCAACCCCAAGAAGTTCTCTTCCGAGGGCTTTATGCGCAAGATATTCGCTCCCGACACCGCCGTCATCGCCACCAATGTGGTGTATGCGGCCAACAGCGGCGGACGCACCCAGCAGCCTTCGGCAGTGGCCGCCAACCCCTTCGGCCTCAAGAATATGCTGGGCAACGTGCTTGAGTATTGCTCCGACTTTTATGCGGAGGATGCCTACAGCCGTCTGCAGGACGGCGCCGTGGATCCCAAGGGACCCGAGAGCGGCAGCGAGTATGTGGTGCGCGGCGGCTATTACGCCAGCGACGCATCCGATGTGCGCTGCGCATCCCGCTCCCATACGATGAACGACGAGTGGCTCAAGACCGACCCCCAGAAGCCCAAGAGCATCTGGTGGTATTCCGACTTCAAGGGTATCGGCTTCCGCGTGGTTTGCGAGGTCCCCGATTCAATCAAACGATAATTCATTACAAAAATATCAAACAGTTATGAGCAAAATTTCCAGACGTGACTTCTTTGGCTGCACCGCAGCCATCGGCGGTTCGGCCCTTCTGGCCTCCACACCGTTCCTTTCCTCTTGCAGCAGCTCTTCTTCCAGCAAGCAGACTCCCCTGCGGGAACCCGGTTCATACTACATCCCCCAGCTTGACGACAAGGCTGCCGACGGCCGTGAGCTCAAGGTGGCTCTGGTGGGCTGCGGCGGACGCGGCACCGGCGCTGCGCTCAACATTCTCACAGCAGCAAACGGCATCAAGATCACCGCATTTGCCGATGTCTTCGCAGACAAGATCGACGAGTGCTTGGAGAACCTCAAGAAAAACGGCTATGAATTCCCCGACGCAGAGCGCTTCGTGGGCTTCGACTCCTATAAGGGTGCCATCGACAGCGGCGTGGACATCGTGCTGCTCACCACTCCCCCCGTGTTCCGTCCCTATCACTTCCAGTACGCTGTGAGCAAGGGCGTCAACTGCTTCCTTGAGAAGCCGGTGGCTGTGGATGCAAAGGGCTATCGCACCGTGATTGCCGCAGCCAAGCAGGCAGCAAGCAAGAAACTCGCAGTGGTTACCGGCACCCAGCGCCACCATCACCGCGGATATGTGGAGTCCTTCCAGAAGATTCAGGAGGGCCTGATGGGCCGGATCACCGGCGGCAACGTATATTGGAACCAGTGCATGCTCTGGTACCGCAACCGCGAGCAGGGCTGGAGCGATATGGAGTGGAACATCCGCGACTGGGTCAACTGGACCTGGCTCTCCGGCGACCACATCGTGGAGCAGCACGTGCACAACATCGATGTGTTTATGTGGATGATGGGCGGCGCGCACCCCATCAAGGCTACCGGCTTCGGCTCCCGCCAGAGACGCATCACCGGCAACCAGTACGACAACTTCAGCGTTGACTTCGAGTTCGAGGGCGGCGTGCACCTGCACTCTATGTGCCGTCAGATGAACGGCTGCTCCGACATCGTGGACGAGTTCATACGCGGCTCCAAGGGCTGGTGGTCTTCCCAGGATTTCTCTATCCGCGACTATGACGGCAACATCCTCTGGCAGTACGACGAGGAGGCTTCCAAGGCCAAGTTCGCAATGCACGATCCCTATGTGCTGGAGCACGTTGACCTGGTGAACCACGTCCGCAGCGGCCAGCCTCTGGACCAGGCCACCGAGACCGCAAACTCCACCCTCGCCGGCATTATGGGCCGCGAGAGCGCATACACTGGCAAGCTGATGGAGTGGGACGCAATGGTCGCTCTGGATCAGGATCTGCTCCCCGGCGAGCCTGACGCCCTCACTCTGGGCGATCTGGACTGCGTCAAGAATCTCGTAATCCCCGTTCCCGGCAACTAACGGTTATGAACAGGAAGGAATTTTTCAAGACATCTTTTGCAGGGGCTGCGGCAGTGGCCCTTGCAACTCCTGCCGCAACTCTTCTGAGCGGCTGCGCTTCTGAGAAGAAGCCCGCCACCACGGCTCAGCTTAACCTGTCGCTGCAGACCGGCAAGGCCATCGGCGAGGGTTATGCCGCAAAGGCCGACTATTGCGAGGCCCACGGCGTGACCGGCCTTGAGCCGGGCGGCTGGGAGCTTGTAGAGAACTTCGACGACATATCCAAGGCTCTTGAGGGGCGCAACCTCAAGGTGTCGGCCCTCTGCGCCGGTTTCCAGGGTTTCATCCTGGCCGACGACCCGGAGCAGAAGGCGCTGTTCGACACCACAATGCACCGCATAATAGAGGCCGCAGGCGCCATCGGCTCGGTGGGCGTGATAATGGTTCCCGCCTTCTCGCACCAGACCCCCTGCAAGCCCAACAACCGGGAGACCTACGATTTCCTCTGCAGCGAGATGAACGCTCTGGGCGAGTTCGCCCTCAAGAACAACACCACCGTGATTCTTGAGCCGCTGAACCGCGAAGAGTGCTTTTATCTGCGCCAGGTGGCCCCCGCGGCTGCAATCTGCCGCGACTCCAAGAGCGAAGGGGTCAAGTGTATGGGCGACTTCTGGCATATGAAAGAGGAGACCAGCGACTATGCGGCTCTGATGAGCGCCGGAACGCAGTATCTGCAGCACGTGCACATCGCAAGCCGCCTGCACCGCTGCAATCCCGGCGAGGACGGCGAGGCCGACAATTATCTTGAAGGTTTCCGCGCCCTCAAGGAGATGGGCTACACCAAGTACATCAGCCTCGAGTGCGGCAGCATCGGCGATCCCGCCGTGACCCTCCCCGCAGCCCTGGACCTTATCCGCAATCAGTGGGAGCAGGCGTAATTGCCACTCCTTTCAACTAAAAAGCCAGCCCCGCGGGGCTGGCTTTTTAAGTTTAGAGTTTAGAGTTTAGAG
>CAZIUO010000014.1:0-28819 GCA_964542575.1 uncultured Muribaculaceae bacterium | reverse complement strand
GAAAAGCTATAGGTCAGGCTGCAGCCGAGCACCACGAAGTTGTGCTCCAGAAAGGGGCTGTAGGTGTCCTGGATGTAGACGGGCAGCTCGAGATTCTCCCCGACGGAGAAGTTGTAGCCCGCCTGCAGCGACAGGCGGGTCACGGTAAAGCCTTCTGTGCCGTACATCTCGTCAGAGGCGAAGGGGACGGCTCCGGCGGTGAAGCTGAAAGAGAAGTCGTCGATGTCGTAGGGGATGCAGAGCTCCACATAAGATGAGAAGGCGCGGCTGCCGTCGCCGTTGAAGTCGTCGCCAGCCACAAAGGTGTTCCAGGTGAGGCTGGCCGGCACTTCGAAGGGCAGCTCATAGCCGAGCGAGAGCTCCAGGTTGTCGCTGTAGCCGCCCAGGCCCAGATTGTCGCCCATCCCATATTCCTGCGCCATAAAGGTGAATCCCCTGTAAGTGGCGCTGGCCCAGAGGTCCATCTCCAGATAGTGCCCCCTCTGGAGCTCGGTGACGCTGCAGAAGCCCGCCTCGAAAGAGAAATCATCGTTCTCGAAATTGACGCTGGCGGTCGGGACAACCGTGGGGCTTGATGAGAGCGGCAGGCCGTGCCACATATACTGAGTCATAGCCTCGCTGCCGATGCCAAAAGACCACTCTCCGCTCTGGGCAGAAAGATTCAGGGCGGAAAGCACGAGGGCCGCCGCCGAGAAAAGAAATTTCTTCATTTCTGTATTGTTGAATGTCGGTTAGAAAGGCAGATCGTCGATTTCCTCTCCGCCTGCTGCAGGTGCGCTGCTGACAGGTGCGGCCGGTGCGGGAGCGGGAGCTGCCGCGGGGCGCGGACGAGGTTCGTAGGATGCGGGGGCGCCGCCCTCCGCCGAGTCGCCGCGGCGGCCCAGAAGCTGGATGGTGCTGGCCTCTATCTCGGTGATTGAACGGTCTGCGCCGTCCCTGTCCTTATAGGTACGGGTGGAAATGCGCCCTTCCACATAAATCTGCGAACCCTTGCGGATATATTTCTCTGCAAGGTCTGCAAGCTGACGCCATACCACGATGCGGTGCCATTCAGTCTGCTCGCGGTCGCGGAACCGCTCTGTGGTCGCAAGGGTAAAATTGGCCTTTCTCACGCCACCTTCAAAATCTCTAACCTCGGGGTCTCTACCGACATTGCCGATCAACATAACTTTGTTCAAACTTGCCATATCTATAAGTGTTAAAATTATTGAGCAAATCTAATTAATTTTTCAGAGAGTGGACAACATTATTTTGTATCCGGTGTCGGCCTGGGCCTGCAGCCAGGCAAGGCCGCTGATGTAGCGGGCCCCCTCGCGGCGGCATTTATCTTCCAGGCAGGGATTTGCGTAGTTGGCCTCCATCACCGTCCTGCCGGCGAAATCCCACTCCTGCAGCTGCGCAACGGGGGCGGGGACAGCATAAATAATATGGCTGAAGGGGGTGATGTCCAGCCCCTCCATCTCCGCAGCCTCCAGGGGGAGGCTGCAGTGGCGCACGAACGCGTGGCACTTCTCGAAGCTGCGGTTGGTCATTGTGACCGCAAAGCCCGCCTCCTCGGCTGCCACTGCCGCCGCCTTGGCCGCTCCGCCGCTGCCCACCACCAGCAGGCGCCGCCCTGCGGGATTCTCCCCGCGCAGAATCTCCAGCACCCCGAGATAGTCGGAATTGAAGCCCAGGATGCGGCCGTCGGCGGCCTTCTTGAGAATGTTGACCGCCTTGATGTGGTTCACAGCTTCGCTGCCGGGGGTGCAGCGCCAGTAGGCGAGCTCCTTGAATGGCATTGTGACATTCACGGCGTCGTAGCCGCCCAGGAATGTGTTGTAGGCCTTCTCAAAGTCTGCCTCCTCTATAAGTTCGTAGGTATGTTCTCCGCCGGGGTACGCCTCTGCAAACAGGCGCGGACTCCGGCTGTGGGCTATCGGGTAGCCTATCAGTCCCAGTTTCATTTGCGGGTGTTTTTCTGCCGGAGCGCCTCGTAGCTCAGAATCGCCACGGAGGTGGCAACGTTGAGCGAATCCATACGCCCCATCATCGGTATCATTATTTTGGCGTCGCTCCGCTCTCTCCAGAAGGGGGTGAGGCCGGTGGACTCGGTGCCGAACACTATGGCTGTGGCGCGGGTGAAGTCCACATCGTAATATACGCGGGAGTCCTGCAGCTGCGCGGTGACAATCTTGAAGCCGCGCGAGGAGAGGAACTGCGCCGCCGCAGAAGAGGTGCAGGCCACCGTCGGCACGGTGAACACCGCCCCGGTGCTGGCGCGCACCACGTTGGGGTTGAAGATGTCGGTGAGCGGGTCGCACACAATCACGGCGGCCGCCCCGCTGGCATCTGCGCTGCGCAGTATGGCCCCCAGGTTGCCCGGCTTCTCCACCGACTCCAGCACAATCACCAGGGCGTCCTGCGGGAGGTTGAGGTCTGAGAGGGAGCGCTGCGGGGTGCGCATCAGGGCCACGGCCCCTTCGGTCCCCTCGCGGTAGGCGATTTTTGCATACGCCTTATTCGAGAGGCAGAAGATGCTGCCTGCGGCGCTTGCCAGAGGCCCCAGCTCGCTCTCGGGGAGGATTTCGGGGCAGAAATAAATCTCTTCTGCGGCGAAGCCGGAGGCGAGGGCGCGCTCTATCTCGCGCCGCCCCTCAACCACAAACAACCCCTGCTCGCGGCGCAGGCTTGACTTGGCCGAGAGGGCCGCGACATTTTTGAGCCGCGGGTTGTGGATGGAGTCTATCTGTTCCAATTGAGCCGTCTATTCCTCTTCCTGACCCTTCTCGGCCCTCTTTTCCGGCTTCATCTGGGGGAAGAAGAGGACATCCTGGATGGTGGTGGAATTGGTCATAAACATTGTGAGGCGGTCGATGCCCATTCCGAGGCCCGATGTGGGGGGCATACCGTATTCCAGGGCGCGCACAAAGTCCATATCGATGTACATCGCCTCGTCGTCGCCCTTGGCCTTGAGGCGGGCCTGGTCTTCGAAGCGCTCAAACTGGTCGATGGGGTCGTTGAGCTCGCTGTATGCGTTGGCCAGCTCCTTGCCGTTCACAAACAGCTCGAATCGCTCCGTCAGGCGGGGATTGCTGCGGTGACGCTTGGTCAGCGGCGACATCTCCACCGGATAGTCTGTGATGAAGGTGGGCTGTATGAGGTTCTTCTCGCAATATTCGCCGAAGATGGCGTCCACCAGCTTGCCGTAGCCGAACGAGGGGTCGATGGGGACATTCTTCTCCACGCAGGTGCGGCGCAGCTCATCTTCGCTCATACCGCTGATGTCCACGCCGGCATACTCCTTTATCGCCTCCAGCATAGGCAGGCGGCGGTAGGGCGCCTTGAACTCGATTTCATTGCCCCAGACGTCGAACTTGGTGCAGCCGTTGGTGGCGATGGCCACCTTCTCCAGCATCGCCTCCACAAACTTCATCATCCAGTTGTAGTCCTTGTAGGCGACGTAAATCTCCATACAAGTGAACTCGGGGTTGTGGGTGCGGTCCATACCCTCGTTGCGGAAGTCCTTGGCAAACTCGTAGACCCCCTTGAAGCCGCCCACGATCAGGCGCTTGAGGTAGAGCTCGTTGGCTATGCGCAGGTAGAGGGGGATGTCCAGGGTGTTGTGGTGGGTGATGAAGGGGCGCGCGGTGGCTCCGCCGGGAATCGACTGCAGGATGGGGGTCTCCACCTCCAGGCAGCCGGCGGCGTTGAAGTATTCGCGCATCGTGGAGATTATCTTGGCCCTCTTCACAAACACGTCGCGCACCTGGGGATTCACGATGAGGTCCACATAGCGCTGGCGGTAGCGCAGCTCGGGGTCGCTGAAGCCGTCGTGCACGGTGCCGTCGGCGTCGGTCTTCACAATCGGAAGCACGCGCAGCGACTTGCTCAGCACCGTCAGGCTCTTGGCGTGCACGGAGAGCTGGCCCGTCTGGGTGATGAAGGCGAAACCTGTGATGCCCACGATGTCGCCGATGTCAAGCAGCTTCTTGAACACGGTGTTGTAGAGGGTCTTGTCTTCTCCGGGGCAGATTTCGTCGCGCTTGACATATACCTGTATGCGGCCGCAGTCGTCCTGCAGCTCCATAAACGAGGCAGCCCCCATTATGCGGCGGCTCATTATGCGCCCGGCGATGCAGACGTCGCTGAAATTATGCTTGTCGGCGTCGTAGCCCTCCTTGATATCCTGCGAAGATGCGTTTACCGGATATTCGGCTGCGGGATACGGCTCTATGCCCAGTTCCCTCAGGCGCGCGAGAGAATCCCTGCGGCCCTGTTCCTGTTCGTTGAGTGTTGCTTGTTCCATTGTATTCTGTATGGCTATATTATTGCGATTTGAGGCAAAAATAGCGTATTTTTTGCCAATAATAAAATAAAGGGGTATCTTTGCTTGATTATGACTCCCATCGTAGACAGAAAATGGATTGTGAAGCCCGCGGGCGACCCGGTGCTGGTGCGTCAGCTGGCGCAGGAGCTGGGCATCGACCCCGTGCTCTCCAACCTGCTGGTGCAGCGCGGCATCAAGTCCTACGACGAGGCGCGCGAATTCTTCCGCCCCGACCTCAGTATGCTGCACGACCCTTTTCTGATGGTGGATATGCAGAAGGCCGTGAACCGCATAGAGCTTGCGGTGAAGCGGCAGGAGAAAATCCTGATTTACGGCGATTATGACGTGGACGGCACCACCGCGGTGGCGCTGATGTACATCTTCTTGAAGCAGGTGACCCACGAGAGCCTTCTGGACTACTACATCCCCGACCGCTACGACGAGGGCTACGGCATCTCCTACAAAGGCATCGACTATGCCCACGAGAAGGGCTGCAGCCTGATAATCGCGCTGGACTGCGGCATCAAGGCGGTGGAGAAGGTCAAATATGCCACCGCGCTCAACATCGACTTCATAATCTGCGACCACCACTTGCCCGACAGCGAGCTGCCGGCGGCGGTGGCGGTGCTGGACCCCAAGCGGTTCGACAACACCTACCCGTTCGACGACCTCTCCGGCTGCGGCGTGGGCTTCAAGCTGGCCCAGGCATACGCAATGACCCACGGCATCCACCGCGAGCAGGTGCTGGAGCTGCTGGACCTGCTGGTGGTGAGCATCGCCAGCGACCTGGTGTCGGTCACCGGAGAGAACCGCGTGCTGGCCTACTACGGCCTCAAGCAGCTCAACAGCCACCCGCGCAAAGGGTTGCACTCCATCATAAAGCTGGCGGGTCTGGACAAGCACATCAACACGATAGACGAGATCGTGTTCAAGATAGGGCCGCGCATCAATGCGGCTGGGCGTATGGAGTCGGGACGCACGGCGGTGGACCTGCTGGTGGCCGGCGACGACGAGAGCGCACGCAAGATCGGCGACGAAATCAACAACCACAACAACGAGCGCAAGAGCATCGACCGCGAAATCACGCTGGAGGCCATCAATATGGTCAAAAACAGCAGTGAGTTCGACAACAAGAAATCCACGATAGTCTATAACCCGCACTGGCACAAGGGGGTAGTGGGGATTGTGGCTTCCCGTCTGGTGGAGGCCTTCTACCGCCCCACAATCGTCCTCACCAAGTCGGCGGGGGGATTCATAGCCGGCAGCGCCCGCAGCGTGGCGGGATTCGACCTCTACGAGGCCATCGAGTCGTGCTCCGACCTGCTGGAGAACTTCGGCGGGCACACCTACGCCGCCGGGCTCACGATGAAGGAGGAGAATTTCGAGGAGTTCTCCCGCCGGTTCGAGGAGCACGTGGCCAAGGTCATCAACAAGGAGATGCTCACCCCCATCATAAATGTGGATTCGTATCTGGAGTTCAGCCAGATAACCCCCAAATTCTTCAGGCTGCTGAAGCAGTTCCAGCCCTTCGGGCCGGGCAACCCCTCTCCCGTGTTCTGGTCGGAGCGGGTCTATGACAACGGCAACGGCCGCTGCGTGGGCACCGACAACGGCCACCTCAAGCTGGAGCTCATCCAGGAGGGCGGCCCCTATATGCCGATGTCGGCCATCGCCTTCAACCAGTCGGAGCATTTCGCCCACATCCAGGAGGGCAACCCCATCGACATCTGCTATTCCATCGCGGAGAATTACTACCGCGGGCTGGCCAACATCCAGCTGCGCATCAAGGACATCAAGGACAAGGAAGACATCTTCTAGCGCGCTGCGGTCGCTTCCCGGCAGATTCTTGCCGGTCGTTTGCAGAAAATTTGCTAACTTGGCAGGTTGCAAATCCAAACACACAATCATACTATGTTAGAAGAGAAGATACAACAGGAGATCAAGGCCGCAATGCTGGCCAAGGACTCTGTGGCGCTCGCGTCGGTGCGCGCCATAAAGGCGGCGATTCTGCTGGCCAAGACAAGCGAAAATTCCAAACCGGTGGACGATTCCGAGATCATCAAGATAATCGGCAAGCTGGTGAAACAGCGCAAGGAGAGCGCGGAAATCTATACTGCGCAGAACCGCCCCGAGCTGGCCGCAAACGAGCTGGCGGAGGCCGCCGTGATGGAGAAATACCTCCCCAAGCAGCTTTCTGAGGCTGAGGTGGAGGAGAAGGTGATGCAAATCATCAAGGACCTGGGGGCTACATCCGCTGCCGATATGGGCAAGGTGATGGGCGCCGCATCCAAGGCTCTCGCAGGTCAGGCCGACGGCAAAATGATAAGCGGCCTGGTGCGCAAAATCCTCTTCTCCCTGCAAAACACAATGAATTTATGAGAAAGGCTATAATGCTGGCAGCCGCGCTGCTGCTCTCCCTGGCCGCATCGGCGCAGGTCTTTGACATAGCCCTGGGCAGCGGCGCCAAGATGCGCGTGCAGGCCTGCACCGGCGACATATTCCGCGTGCAGATAGTGCAGAGCGGCGATTATCCCGAGTCGCTGCTGATGCGCTACGGCATCCTGCGCGGCGACTGGCCCGACGCCGGGGCAAAAATCACAGAAGACGCCTCCAAGGCCGCAATCAGCACCGCCGCCTACACCCTCACGGTGGACAAGAGCGCCGGGACAGTCTCCGTGGCCGACGCCTCGGGCAAGACTGTGATAGACAAGGTGGAATACCTCACCGCCGCCGAGCCTCTGCTGGGCAGCCTGGCCAGCCTCTACAACGAGCAGAACCAGCGCTTCCACGAGGAGGTCCGCGTGATAGGCAGCGACCACTTCGAGAAATATATCAAGGGCAACTGCGACATCCCCAACCCCGAACGCGTGAGCGCGGTGCGCTTCTCATTGGGCGATGGCGCCCGCATCTACGGCGGCGGCAGCGTGAGCCGCAAGCACATCCAGCATCGCGGCGAGGTGCTGCGCATAATCACCGCCTATTCCAACACCGAGAATGTGACCCCCTTTGTGAGCACCACCGAGGGGTGGGGCGTGTTCAACAACACCACTTATCTCAACTATTTCGACTGCGGCGTGGCCCAGAGCGACAAGCTGCTGGCCTACAACACCACCCCCAACGCCGACTTCTACCTGCTGCTGGCGGGCGACCTGCTCTCGCAGATCCGCCTCTACCACTCCCTTGTCGGGTGCAACTACCTGCTGCCGCGCTGGGCGTACGGCTGCTCCTACGGCCCCCATATGAACAGCGACGCGTTCGTGTTTATGGACGAGGCTGTGCGCTTTATGGACGGAGGCTACCCGATGGATATGATGTGGGTGGAGCCCCAGTGGATGGAGACCTACTACGACTGGACCACCGCCAAGAAGTGGGATTTCAAGAAATTCCCCGGCGAGCCCTACTGGTATTTTGACAATCCCAGCACCAGCGAGCACCCCGGCTCTTATCTCTACCGGATGCACCAGATGGGCTACAAGAACGCCCTCTGGCTCAATATCGACATTGACCACAGCGTGATAGAGGAGGACCGCCTCGCCGCCGAGCAGGGCAAGCCCCTCTCGGGGGAGGGCAACTGGTTTGACCATCTGCGCCACTTTATGCGCAACGGCGTGGACGGCTTCAAGCTGGATCCCGGCCAGACCATCGACCGCCACCCCTACCGCGAATATTACAACGGCCGCACAGACGACGAGATGCACAATGTGAATCAGGTGCTGCTGCCCAAGCAGTTCCTGGCGATGAGCCGCGACGAGCGCCCCCAGCGCTCTTTCCACCACTACTGCGGCGGATATGCCGGCACTCAGCACTTCTCTGCGGCCACCACCGGCGACAACGGCGGCGGCAAGAATGTTCTCTACGACCAGCTTAACTTGCAGATGAGCGGCTACATCAACACCTCCTGCGACGTGGCAGTCACCCCCGAGTGCCTGCATATGGGCATCTTCATCCCCTGGATGCAGATCAACAGCTGGTACTCTTTCAAGGAGCCCTGGTATGCCTCCAAAAGCGAGCAGGTGGTTTACCGCAACTATCTGCAGCTGCGCAACCGGATGGTGCCCTACACCTACAGCGCCGCCCTCAAGGGGACTCTGGACAGCGAGCCGGTGATGCGCCCGATGCCTCTGGTCTTCCCCGACGACCGCAACTGCGACGATATGACCACCGAATATATGTATGGCGACGCCTTCCTCGTGGGGGTTTTCACCGACGATATTTATCTGCCCGAGGGCGTATGGTATGACTTCTGGACCAACGCCAGAGTGGAGGGCAGGGGAGAGAGCGTCAAGGCGGAGTACGACAAAAGCCAGTACGGCGGCCAGCTCTTCGTGCGCGAGGGGGCGATAGTTCCCTTCCAGCATGTGGCGCCGCACGCCAACTCCAACCCTCTGGACACCATCGTGCTCAACATCTGGCCGGCGCAGAGCGGCGAATACACCTTCTACGAAGATGACGGCGACACCTACGCCCACGAGCAGGGGGCCATTGCCCGCACCCGCTTCAGCTATGAGCAGAGCGACGGCCGCCTCAAGATTGCCGTGGATCCCGTGCAAGGCTCTTTCGATGGGATGTACGCCTCCCGCGTGTATGAGATGAAGGTCACCCTGCCGCGCAAGCCGCGCAGCGTGAAGGTTGCCGGCAAGAAGGTCAAGGAGTTCGAATACGACGGCCGCGGCACCCTCAACTTCACTGCGGAGCACCCCGATACTGCCCAGTCTCTGGAAATGGAGATACGGCTGTAATTATTCGAACACTACAGTTTTGTTCTTGAAGACCATCACCTTGCGGTCGATGTGCTTCTGAACGGCGCGGGAGAGGACGATTTTCTCCAGGTCACGCCCCTTGGCGATGATGGATTCCACCGAATCCTTGTGGGAAATGCGGGTCACATCCTGCTCAATGATAGGACCGGCGTCGAGTTCACTTGTGACATAGTGGCTCGTCGCCCCTATTATTTTCACACCCCTGTCAAAGGCCTGGTGATAGGGCTTGGCCCCCACGAAGGCGGGGAGGAAGGAGTGGTGGATGTTGATGATTTTGTCGGGATAGCTGCGGATGAAATCCTCGCTGATCACCTGCATATAGCGGGCGAGCACCATAAAGGTGACCCCGTGCGATTTCAGCAGTTCAAGCTCGGCGGCCTCCTGCTCCGCCTTGTTCTCCGGAGTTATCTTGAACACGTGGTAGGGGATGCCGAATTTGTCCGCCACGGGGCGCAGGTCCTCGTGGTTGCTGATTATCAGGGGAATGTCCACATTCCACTCCCCGGCCGACCAGCGGGCCAGCATATCGTAGAGGCAGTGGGACATCTTGCTCACGAATATGCACATCCGCGGCCGCTGCTCTGCAAAGTAGAGTCTGAACTCCATCCCGTATTTGCGGGCGTAGAGGGTCGCAAAATACTCCTGGATGCGCTCCTTGGGAATCAGAAAGCCGTCCAGGTTCCACTCCACGCGCATAAAAAAGGCGTTGTTGACGTGGTCCACATATTGGTCCAGATACACGATGTTGCCCCGGTTCACGGTGATGAAATTTGAAATTTCGGCAATGATGCCCGGCACGTCGGGGCAGTGGATAAGCAGTATTGCGGTGTTTTTCATACTCTTGAATATAAGCCTGCAGGCGGGCAAAAGTACGATATTCTTGCATTTGAAAAAAAATAAATCTACTTTCGCCCGTATGAGAAAAATTAGAGTTTTCGCCCCTGCCACCGTGGCCAATATGGGCTGCGGATTCGACATCATGGGTATGACCCTCGATGCCGTGGGCGATGTCCTCTCCGTGGAAATCGGGGAGGGCGACAGCCTCGAAATCGAGAACAAAAGCAAGCAGAAGCTGCCCGAGGACATCGAGCAGAATGTGATAACCCCCGCGGTGAGGGCCTTTGTGGCGCAGTATGGCGTCCCTATGGCCATCAAGGTCACCGTGGAGCATAAGATTGCCCCCGGCAGCGGCATCGGCAGCAGCGCCGCCAGCAGCGCCGCGGCGGTCTATGCCCTCAACGAGCTGCTGGACCACCCCTTCCCCGACGAGAAGCTGGTGGAGTTTGCGATGGAGGGGGAGAAGCTCATCAGCGGCGGCACTCCCCACGCCGACAACGTGGGCCCGGCAATCCTGGGCGGAGTGGTGCTGCTGCGCGGTTATGACCCGCTGGATGTGGTGCGCCTCCCGGTTCCGGGCCGGTTCTGCTGCGCTGTGGCCCATCCCGCAATTATGGTCTCTACCCGCGAGGCGCGCGAGGTGCTGCCCAAGGACATCCCCCTGAGGCTGGCCGTGAAGCAGTGGGGCAACGTCGCCGGACTGGTGGCGGGCCTTGCCGAGGGCGACGTGTCGCTCATCGGCCGCTCGATGAAGGATGTGGTGGTGGAGCCTTACCGCAAGCACTTTATCCCCGGTTTTGACGAGTTGCGGCGCAAGGTGCTGGAGGTCGGGGCGCTGGCTATGAACATCTCCGGCGCAGGCCCTTCTGTGTTTGCCCTTTGCGAGAATATGACCCTTGCCGACAAAGTGGGGGAGGTGATGAAGGCCCATTTTGCCCAGTATAACATAGATTCCAACATCTATGTCTCCAAGGTGTCTAACCGCGGCGCCCGCACTCTCGAAGATTTCAACTTAAGCCTGTAGCGCGATGAAGTTTTACAGTACACGGGACAGCCGGAAACAGCTCTTTTCCGTGCAGGATGCCGCTTTTCTGGGGCTGGCCCCCGACGGCGGCCTTTTTGTGCCCGAGCGCATCCCGCAGGTGGATATGGCGCGCGTGGCCGCTCTTGCCAAGGTTTCATACGCCGATATGGCCTGCTACCTGGCGCAGCAAATATTCGACGACATCCCCGCGGCCACCGTGGAAGAGGTGGTGCGCGGAGCCTACGACTTCGCCCCCGAGATGCACCGCTTCGAAGAGCGCAAGGCGGCGCTGGAGCTGTTCCACGGCCCCACATTCGCCTTCAAGGACTTCGGCGCCCGCTTTATGGGGCGTATGGCGGGCAAGCTCAATTCCTCTGAAAACCTCACCATACTCACCGCCACCAGCGGCGACACCGGCAGCGCCGTGGCGGCCGGATTCTACAATGTGGAGGGGGTCGATGTGGTGATTCTCTATCCCGACGGCAAGGTGAGCCCGCTGCAGGAGGCCCAGATGACCACTCTGGGGGGCAATATCCACCCGCTCAGGGTGCGCGGCAATTTCGACGACTGCCAGCGCCTGGTCAAGGAGATGTTCTCCGACGCCGACCTGCGCGGCCGCAAGCGCATCACCTCGGCCAATTCGATAAACTTGCTGCGGTGGATTCCGCAGTCGTTCTACTATTTCTACGGCTGGTGCCTCTACCGCGATATGACCGGCTGCGAGGCTCCCGACATAGTGGTGCCCAGCGGCAACTACGGCAACATCACCGCCGGTATGCTGGCCGCAAAGATGGGTATGCCCGTGCGGCGGTTCGTGGCCGCCTCCAACGCCAACGACGTGGTGCCGGAGTATCTGCGCACAGGGGTCTACACCCCGCGCGCGTCGGTGCGCACCGTTGCCAACGCGATGGATGTGGGCGCTCCCAGCAATTACGAGCGGATGATGTGGCTCTACGGCTCGCTGGAGGCCCTGCGCGCCGATGTCAGCGGCTTTGCCTGCAGCGACGCGGAGATTCTCCGTGCAATTGCAGAAATCGAACGCAAATACGGCTACGTCAGCGACCCCCACAGCGCAGTGGGCTATCTGGCGGCGCAACACTATGACATCGACGGCTTCTGGCTCTCCACCGCCAGCTGCGCCAAGTTCAGCGAGGTTATTCAGCAGGCCACCGGCCACGGGGCGGAGATCCCCCCGGCGCTGGCCTCTCTGCTGCAAAAGGAGCGCGTCTACCAGATGATGGACGCCACCCCCGCCGCCCTGAAGGAGTACCTGTTAGAGTGTAGAGTGTAGAGTGTAAAGTGTAGAGAAAAAGGTCACCGGAACCCCGGTGGCCTTTTCTGCTGACTTACTGATCGTTGCGCTTGATGTGCACGACAACTTCTACCTGCTGCTCGGGATGGACGTCCGGTGTCACCCTGGTCACGCGTACTTCATACAGGTCCTCCCAGCCCATATCAAGGTATTTGCTGATTTCCTTGTTGTCCGCGCGGGGGATGAACCCGAGCTTCAGGTCCTTGTAGTAGATGGCGACTGCGTAGGGGTCGAAGGCGTTGTCCTCTTCCCTGACAAGGTCGAGCCTGGTGCCGATTTTGAGGTGCTCAAAAGCCTCGCAGCCGTCCCAGTAGCCGAATCCGGCGATGTGAAAATTGGCGAGATGTCTCTTCATCTCCTGGTTCTTTTCATTTTTCATAATGAGAAGTGTTAATTGGTTTCTGGTACAAATATGAATCAAGATTGTTCCATTTTGCGGCACAACCTCAAAAGTTGATGTTTTTCTCAACTGGAGAGCAGCCCATCGTCAACTCTGATGCGCCGATATCACTTGTAGCCTCTCCACTCTCCACTCCTCTAAACTCTACACTCTACACTCTCAACTCTTGAGGCCTTTTAGAGCGGATCCACGTCGATGGTGACGGTGCAGCCGGGGAACTGCGCCGCGGCGCTTTCGGCAGCGGCGGCGATGAGCCCCTTCTGCGTCTGCGAACGGGCGGTGCGCGGCAGCTTTATCCAGATATTGCGGATATATTTGCCGCCGATGCGGTCCACTGCGGGGGGCAGCGCATCGGAAACGGCGCATTCCGACAGCGCCCGCAGAGCCCGCTGCAAATGCGCGCACGCCTTCTTGAGCGAATCGGGGTCGGCGTCCTTGACGGTGAGCAGGATTATCCGCACATAGGGGGCGAAGCGGAACTGCCGCCGCTCGTGCAACATCGCCTGCCGGAAGGCATCCCCGCCGTCGGAGGCCGAGAGCGCCTGCAACACAGGGTGGTCGGTCTTGAAGGTCTGCACCGCCATCAGCCCCGAATCGGTGCGCCGCGACACCCTGCCGCGCAGCTGGCTCAGCAGCTGGAACGCCTTCTCGTCGGCGCGGAAATCCTGCAGCGAAAGCAGGCTGTCGGCATTTATCACCGCCACCAGCGACAACTTCTCAAAATCAAACCCCTTGGTGATCATCTGCGTCCCCACCAGAATGTCGCATTCGCCGCTCTCAAAGCTGCCCAGAATCCGCTTCTCCTCGCTCTTGCTCGCCGCCGTCTCGGCATCGAAACGCTCTATGCGCGCCTCGGGGAAAATCTCCTGCAGCTCCTCCGCGATGCGCTCCGTGCCGGCCCCCTTTGTCTGGAACGTGCCGCCCCCGCAAAAGGGGCAATCCGCGCTGAAAGGGGCGTGATAGCCGCAGTAGTGGCACGACACGCTGTTGTTGAATTTGTGGTAGGTGAGGCTCACATTGCAGTTGGGACAGCGCAGAATCTCCCCGCAACTGCCGCATTGCAGAAAAGAGCTGTACGAGCGGCGGCTGCGGAACACCATCACCTGCTGATGCTCCTTGAGCCGCGCCGCTATCAGATTGACCAGCTGCATAGAGAACGAGCCGCGGGCGTTATGCATCGCATACACCTTGCCCATATCGATGGCCTTGACGGGGGCGTCCGCCGCGCCGTAATATTTGGTCTTGAGACTCACCAGCGCGAACTTGCCCTCCTCCACATTGTAGAGCGACTCCATCGAGGGGGTCGCGCTCCCCAGCAGTATGTCGGCGCCGCACCGGGCGGCCAGCATCAGCGCCACGTCCCGCCCGTTGTAGCGCGGGGCGGGGTCGTCCTGCTTGTAGGAGGAGTCGTGCTCCTCGTCCACAATTATCAGCCCCAGATTGTCCAGCGGCAGAAAGAGGGCGCTGCGGGTGCCCAGCACCAAATGGCTGCCCGTGCCGCCGCAGAGGCGGTCGTACACCTTCTTGCGCATCGGCAGCGTCTGCCGGGAGTGGTACACCAGCAGCCGCTCGCCCACCGCCCCGCCGAGCCGCTGCTCCAGCTGGCGCGACATTGCGATTTCCGGCACCAGATAGAGGACATTCTGCCCCTTTTCGAGGCACTCCTTTGCCAGTTTTATGTAGATTTCCGTTTTGCCGGAAGAGGTGACCCCGTGCAGCAGCACCGTGCGGCGGCTGGCAAAATGGCTGCGGATCTGCTCCAGCGCCCGCGCCTGCTCCGGCGAGAGCTCCTTGTCTGGCACCGGCGCCGGGATGCGGCGGGCGCGGTTCACGGTGCGCGTCTTCTCGCTCTCGTGCAGGAACGCGGCGGGGTAGGCGCATTTGAACACCTCCCCAAGGCTGCACAGATAGTAGCCCGCCACCGCCTGCCACAGCTCCAGCTGCAGCGCCTGCAGCGGCTTGAGCGGGGCCACCTTCTCTATCGGGAGCACCTTTTTGGCGGGGAGGTCTGCCGGGAGGGACTCCGTGACGCGGCGCACCACCGCCAGATAGCGTCTGCGGGCCAGGGTCACCACGACCCAGACCCCCGGCGCCACCGCTTCTGCAAGCTCTTCCGGGATGCCGTAATGCACCACTCCGCCGCTGAATTTGAGCGGCACTATCACCTCCGCGTACAATGCCATTCTTCTTGATGAAAAATACAAGGTACAAAATTAAACGCCATTTCTGAAAAATTGCTAACTTTGCGCACTTTATGGTATAAACAAGGTGATGGAAAAAGTCAAATGTCTTATAGTGGGCAGCGGACCTGCCGGATACACCGCCGCAATCTACGCCTCCAGAGCGGGCTTGCAGCCTGTTCTCTATGAGGGTATGCAGCCCGGCGGCCAGCTTACCACCACCACCGAGGTGGAGAATTTCCCCGGCTTCCCCAAGGGGGTCGACGCCAACACACTGATGGGCGATATGCGCGCCCAGGCAGAGCGCTTCGGCTGCAGCATCCGCTTCGGGGCCGTCACTGCCGCCGACTTTGGCGTTCGCCCGCTGCGCCTGACCATAGACGGCGCTTCGCAGATCGAGGCCGACAGCGTCATAATCGCCACCGGCGCCTCTGCAAAATACCTCGGGCTGGAGAGCGAAGGGCGCTTCCGCGGCCTTGGGGTCTCTGCCTGCGCCACCTGCGACGGCTTCTTCTACCGCAAGAAGGATGTGGCCGTGGTGGGCGGGGGCGACACCGCCTGCGAAGAGGCCACCTACCTGGCCGGCCTCTGCCGCAAGGTCTATATGATTGTCCGCCGCAACGAGCTGCGCGCCACAGAGGCGATGCAGCAGCGGGTCAAATCGACAGAAAACATAGAAATACTTTGGGAATGCAACACCGTCGAGGTGCTGGGCGACGATAGCGGCGTCACGGGCGCCCGCCTCAAGCGCAAGAGCGGCGAGATATTTGATATTGCGGTCGACGGATTTTTCCTGGCAATAGGGCATCATCCCAACAGCGAGCCGTTCCGCGACTGGGTCGAGACCGACCCTCAGGGCTACATCAAGGTCAAGGAGGGCACTGCGGCCACCAGCTGCGAGGGTGTCTTTGCCGCCGGCGACGTGTGCGACCCCCGCTACCGTCAGGCCATTGTGGCGGCGGGCAGCGGCTGCAAGGCGGCGATGGATGCCGAAAAATACTTAAAGGAGAGTCTCTCATAATTATGCGCAGATATTTTACACTGTTACTGACTTTCGCGCTCGCTCTTGCGGCGGCTTCCTGCTCCTCAAAGTATGAGAAGTTGCTCAACGGCTACAACTACGGCGAGAAATACCGCGCCGCGCTGCAGTTCTACGAGGAGGGCAAGTACAGCAAGTCGGCCCAGCTGTTCGAGAATGTGGCGATGAACGCCCAGGGCACCCCGCAGGAGGACACCGTGCGTTTCTACTGGGGTATGAGCAACTACAACCAGAAGGACTACCTCACCGCCCAGAGCAACTTCAGCGAGTTTCTGCAGGCTTTCCCCAACAGCCCCTTCTCAAAGGAGGCGGAGTTCTATATGATAGACTGCATGTACCGCGGCACCTACCGCTACGAACTGGACCAGCGCCCTACCGAGACGGCCCTGACATACATCAACCGCTACATCCGCGAGAACCCCGACACCGAATATGCCAAGTTCTGCCGCGTGATGCGCGACGACCTCAACGAGCGCCTGGACAAGAAGGCGTTCGAGGGGGCGCGGCTCTACTACCATATGGAAGATTACCTGGCCGCCCACCACGCACTCAAGAACGTGCTCAAGGAGGACGCCGACAACATCTACCGCGAGGATGTGCTCTACTACACCGCGATGGCGGCCTACAAATATGCGCAGAACAGCGTGCAGGACAAGCAGCGCGAGCGCTATATGACCTTTGTGGACGACTACTTCAATTTCGTGAGCGAGTTTCCGCAGAGCAAGCACAAGAGCGAGCTCGACGCCATCTACAAGAAGGTGAACAAGATTATCAAGAAAGAAGAAAATCAACAATAAGGATATGGACACTAAAAACGTACCTAACAACACCATTACAAGAAACCTTTCTGAGCTGGCAGCTCCCACGGGCAACATCTACGAGTCCGTAATGATCATCGCAAAGCGCGCCAACCAGATCAGCGCCGAGGTCAAGCAGGAGCTCAGCCACCGTCTGGAGGAGTTCTCCAACTACACCGACACTCTGGAGGAGATCAGCGAGAACCACGAGCAGATAGAGATCTCCCAGTATTACGAGAAGCTCCCCAAGCCGGTGCTCATCGCCACCGAGGAGTTCCGCGAGGGCAAGCTCTATTACCGCAAGGCAGAATAGTCCGCATAGGCGTGGGGTAATGCTGAAGCGGCTCTACATCAACAACTACGCATTGATAGATGTTCTGGACATGGAAATTCCGGAGCATCTTGTCATTATAACGGGTGACAGCGGCGCCGGCAAGTCGATAATGCTGGGGGCGCTGTCGCTGTTGTTGGGCGGCAGGTGGGACGGCTCGGCCATTCGGGACGAGAGCCGCAACTGCGTGATAGAGGCCGAATTCAGCGACCACATACTGCGCCGCGTCATAACCCCCGCCGGCCGCTCGCGCGCCTTCATAGACGATGAGCCGGCCACCCTGGAGGCAGTGCGCGCCCTCGCGGCGGGCGAGATTGACATCCATTCGCAGAACGGGCAGCTGCTGCTCTCCAGCGAGGATTTCCGGCTGGACGTCGTGGACAGCTATGCCGGCTGCACCTCCCTTGCAGAGGAGTACCGCGCGGCCTACGAGGCTCACGCCGAGATTCTCCGCCAGCTGGAGGCGGTGCGCTTGGAGCGAGCCAAAAGCGAGAAGGAGCGGGACTACATCCAGTTCCGATACGACCAGATAGCTGCCGCCGGCATTAAGGCGGGCGAGCTGGAGGAGGCCGAGGCGCTGCAGAAGAGCCTGGCCAACGCCGGGCAGATAATGCAGACTCTGCAGAGCGCGTGCGATGCAATTTCGGGCGGCGAACTTGCAGTGGAGCAGCAGCTGCGCGAATCGGTCCGCTCCCTCGAAAAAATCGCCAACTTCCTGCCCGAGGCAGAGGCGCTCTCGCAGCGGATGGAGTCCTGCCGCATAGAGCTCAAGGACCTCTGCGACACAATGGAGCAGCTGCAGGAGGGCATCGACGCCTCTCCCGAGAATCTGGAGCGGGTGGAGAGCCGCATCGCCCAGATTTATGACCTCATCCATCGCAACGACGCCAGCGACGAGGCTGACCTGCTGAGCAAGCAGGAGGCATACGCCGCCGCCCTGGCGCAGACAGACAGCCTGCAGAGCCGCGAGAGCGAGCTCTCCCGGCGCGAGCAGCAGGCCGACGAGGCTTGCGAGGAGCTCTGCAAAAAGCTCAGCGAAGCCCGCGCCAAGGCCGCCGGCCCCCTCTCGGAATATCTGCAGCAGAGCATCCGGGAGCTGGAAATGCCCAAGGCGCAGTTCAGCGTGGAGCTGGAGCCCCTGCCCGCACGTGGGCGCCGCGGCCGCGACGCCGCCCGCTTCCTCTTCTGCAGCACCGCTTCGGGGCGCAAGGCAGAGGCATCCCGCAATGCCTCGGGGGGCGAGATGTCCCGCATAATGCTCTGCATCAAATCGCTGCTGGCCCGCCACAAGGCCCTGCCCACCATAATCTTCGACGAAATCGACACCGGAATGTCGGGCGGCCTGGCCGACAAGGTGGGGCGCAAAATCGTGGAAATCAGCAAAAGCATACAGACAATCGCCATCACCCACCTGCCGCAGGTTGCGGCCAAGGGGGGCGCGCATTTTCTGGTTTACAAAGAATATCTGCCCGACGGCGGGGCCATCTCCCGCGTCCGTCCCCTGCAGGGAGACGAGCGCACGGCCGAGATTGCCCGTATGATAAGCGGCAGCAACATAAGCGCCGAGGCCCTGGCGGCCGCAAAGGTGCTCCTGGACGAATCCGATTAAAAATAAATACAATTCACACACACAACTATCATGAGACTTATAATCGAAGATTCTTATGGCAAGATGTCGCAGTGGGCTGCGGCATATATCACAAATGCCATAAACAAGTTCGGCCCCACAAAAGAGAAACCTTTCGTGCTGGGTCTGCCTACCGGTTCCACCCCTCTGGGTACCTACAAAGAACTCATCCACCTCTGCTCCGTGGGCAAGGTTTCTTTCCAGAATGTAGTGACATTCAATATGGACGAGTATGTGGGCATCCCCAGAGACCACGATGAGAGCTACTACACCTTTATGTGGAGCAACTTCTTCAGCCACATCGACATCCCCGAGGAGAACGTGAACATCCTCAACGGCAATGCCGAGGACCTGAACGAGGAGTGCCGCAAATATGAGGAGAAGATCAAGTCCTACGGCGGCATCAACCTCTTTATGGGCGGCATCGGCCCCGACGGCCACATCGCCTTCAACGAGCCCGGCTCTTCGCTGAGTTCCCGCACCCGCGTCAAGGAGCTCACCACCGACACCATAATCGCCAACTCCCGCTTCTTTGGCTATGACACCTCCAAGGTGCCTCAGAAGGCCCTCTCCGTGGGTGTTGCCACCGTTATGGAGGCCGACGAGGTGCTCATCCTGGTCAACGGCCACAACAAGGCGCGCGCCCTTCGCCACGCAGTGGAAGAGTCCATCAACCATATGTGGACAATCTCCGTGCTGCAGCTCCACCCTCACGGAATCATCGTGTGCGACGATGCCGCAACCGTAGAGCTCAAGGTGGGCACAGTGAACTACTATAAGGACATCGAGCGCGAAAACCTCGATCCTGCACACTTCCGCCGCTAATGGACAGGCTGCAGACTTTGCGCACCTGGATGGCGTCCAGGGGGCTTATGGCAACGGTCATTCCCACGAATGACTGCCACTTCGACGAATACGTTCCCTCGCGAAGCAAAATCAGAGAATATCTCAGCGGGTTCACCGGAAGCGCCGGCACACTGGTTGTGACGGCCACCGAGGCGGCCCTCTGGGCCGATTCCCGCTATTTTTTGCAGGCGGCGCGTCAGATAGAGGGGAAGGGGATCGAACTGATGAAAATCAAGATGCCCGGCACCCCCTCCATCCCGGAGTGGATAAAGTCCAGGTGCAAGTCCTGCGGCATCAATCCTTCTGAATTCACCGTGGGAGTGGACGGCGACCTCTTCTCTTACGACGATTTCAAATCTTACGGCGAAAGCCTCTCTCCCATAAAGCTGGAGACCTTCTCCGACCCCTTTGACGAGCTGTGGAGCGACAGGCCCGCGCTGGGCGAGGCGCCCATAGTGCTGCACGGCGAGGAGTATGCGGGCGAGAGCATCCGCAGCAAATATTCCCGCGCGGTAGAGCGCCTCGGCGTGGAGGGCCCCTTCGCCCTCTTCCTGAGTGCCTGCGACGAAATAATGTATCTGATGAACCTGCGCGGCGGGGACATCGAATACAACGCCGTGACTCTCTCCTACGCCCTGCTCACCGACAAGGGGATGACCCTTTTCTGCCGCAAGGGCAATCTCACGGCAGAGGCGGCGCAATATCTCTCGCAGCAGGGGGTTGAGGTGCGCGCATACGAAGAGGTGGACGCCGCCCTGGCGGCCATTCCCGCCGATGCGGTGCGCATTGTCAGCGGCAACTGCTGCTCAATCAACAAATACAACATTCTCTCCCGCGGCAAGGTTATTCCCGACCCCACCGTGGGCGGCACAGTGGCGATGATGCGCGCCTGCAAAAACGAGGTGCAGGCCGCAGGCTACCGCCGCGCGTTTCTGCAGGACGGCGTGTTCTGGGTCAAGCTGCTCAAATATATCTACGACAATTATGAGAGCGGCACCCTGAGCGAATACTCCATCACGCAGAAGCTGCTGGAAATCAAGCAGGGCAGCGCAAACTACCGGGGCGAGAGCTTTGAACCCATCGTGGCCTTCAACGCCAACGCCGCCAGCGCCCACTACTGCTTTGAGAGCGAGGAGACCAGCGCCAAGGTCACCGGAGGCGGATTCCTGCTGATGGACCTGGGCAGCCACTACCCCTACGGCACCACCGACACCACCCGCACCATTTTCCTGGGCAGCGAGGAGCCTTCTGCAGAGCAGAAACGCGACTTCACGCTGGTGCTCAAGGGGATGATAGACCTCTGCCTGGCAATTTTCCCCGAAGGGACCCGCGGCTGTCAGCTGGACATCCTGGCCCGGATGCCGATGTACTCCACCGGCAAGATGTATTTCCACGGCACGTCGCACGGCATAGGGCAGTGGCTCTGCGTGCACGAGTCGCCCCAGCTGCGCCTTGAATACAGCCCCATCCCCATTCAGGAGGGGATGATAATGTCAGACGAACCCGCCATCTACGTAGACGGGCAGTACGGCATCCGCACCGAGAACGCCCTGCGCGTGGTGCGCTATGCAAAGACTTCATACAACACCTTCCTGCACTACGAGACCCTCACGCTGGTGCCCATCGACCGCCGTGCGGTGGATGAGTCCCTGCTTGGAGAAGAGGAGCGCAAGTGGCTCGATGAGTACAACAGGCACGTGTACGAGACCCTCAGGGAGCACCTGAGCGCCGGCGAGGCCGCCTGGCTCAAAGCTTATACAGAATAGATTTCCCCTCGGGGGATTTTGGATTTGACGAGGCTAGTAAGCGATCTGCTTGGTAGCCTCGTTGAACATTCCCCCCTGCTCTGTGCGGCGCGCAAAGCGGAAGTTGAGCTGCAGCCCTTCTCCGCTGTAGGAGGCGATGCCGTTAATCATATCGGAGCCGTACTTCTTGAGCGCTGAGATGAAATAGCGGGCGATGTCATAGCCCTGGAAGGCGAAGCTGCCAGGCTCGGCATTTGCCAGCGCGCGGTATTTGCGCACGAAGCTGCGCACGTTCTCATCCGTGTAATCCACATAATAGCCCAGCGAGAAGTGCTCGTTCAGGCTCTCAAACGACTCGCGGTCTATGGATTCGAACTTGCGGACCTTGTGGCTGGCATATCCGGTGACTTCATACGACCCGCTGCGGGCGGCAAGGGCCAGGTTGCGGATGGCGTCGGCGGCTACCGACTCCTTCTCTATGGTGACAATCACGTGGTTGTGCCTGTCAGGGGAGAGTATCTTGCCGATGCCGGAGGTCGTGCTGCGGGTGAGGGTGCTCTTCTCCACGGTGTAGGGGATGCCCAGCGAATCCAGGCTGGCGACAACGTCGCTGTGGAACTGGCCGGGGGTCTGGGTGTTCTCGCACACCACCACGACCTTGTCCTGCCCCCCGACATATCCGATAGACTCCACAAGGCGCTTGGCCTGGGTCGTGGCGGACACGGGGACATTCACCAGATAGGGGTGGCTGTAGGTGGCCTCCTCCACTTTCTGGTCCAGCGGAGAAATCAGAGGGATGCGATGCTCGTCGCACCAGGCGGCGGCCGCTTCTATGCTCTCGGCGGGGAAGTTGCCCACCACAAAGTCATAGTTGCCACCCTCCAGAGCGGCCAGCATTGCCTCGGCACTGTCCCAGTCGGCCATATCCATCACCTTGAGATTGATGTCGCTGCCGTCGGCGCGCATCTCATCGAGGGCGATCAGCACCCCGATGTAAAAGTCCATAAAGCCCTGCGAAGGGGCGCCGCTGCGGGCGGCGATGGGGAGCAGCAGCGCCACGTCGGCCACTCCGTCGAAGGGGACGGGGGCGAGCAGGGTGTCGCCGCCAAAGTCAAAGCCGGTGTCCGGCCACTCGGGAACCGTGTCCGACAGCGCCAGGGCCTGGCTGCTGTCGCCCGGGAAAAAGTCGCCGGAGACTACTTCGCCGGTGCCTGCGTCGGCGTCCAGGCCGGCGATCATCTCGTTGGCGTCAAAATCCTCCACAGGAGTCTCCCCGACGGGGATTTTGAGCACGTCGCCCACCACCAGAGTCTTGGAGTCAAGATTGTTGATGGCCACGATGTCCTCCTGCGAGACCTTGTATTTGAGCGAAAGCATCAGCAGCGAGTCGTACCACTTCACGCGGTGGCGGATATACTTCACTTCGCCGCCGCTCTGCGCGCTCCCGGCCGCAGCCGCCACTGAGCTCTGAGCCGCGCTGACGCTCTGCTCAATGCCCTCGGAGGCTTCTGCCGCAGTGCCGCTTGCGGGGATATACAGTATGGTGCCGGTCTTGAGGCCGCCCGCGAGAGACTCCGCGTTCAGCTCCCTCACGGCATTGATGTCTGCGCCGTATGCCTTGCAGATGGAGTAAAGGGTCTGTTTTGCCTTCACGGCGTGCGCATAACAGATGTTCCCGTCAATGTTTACCTTCTCTTTGGAGACGGTGACCTCGGCGGGGACGAATTTCTGTGCGGCGGCCTCTGTGGCCGGTGCCGCCAGCGCTATTGCAACGGCTATCGCGGCGCAGTAATGCTTCATCAAACGGTGCGGTTAGAATTCGAGCCTTGCGAGCATGTTCTTCACATTGCCCTCGATGCGCTCGTAAATGTTGTCGTAGGGCTCCTTGACAAATTTCTTGCCCGTGATTTTCTCATAGAGCTCTATGTAGCGCTCGCTGATGGCGTTCACGCGCTCTGCGGTCATCTCGGGGACCTTCTGCCCCTCCTTGCCGCTGAAGCCGTTTTCCATAAGCCACTCGCGCACAAACTCCTTGGAGAGCTGCCTCTGGGGCAGACCCTGCTTGAAGAGCTCCTCATAGGTGTCGGCGTAGAAATACCGGGAAGAGTCGGGAGTGTGGATTTCGTCTATAAGGCAGAGCTTGCCGTCTCTCAGGCCAAACTCGTATTTGGTGTCGGCCAGCATCAGGTTGTGCTCGGCGGCAATCTCCTCTCCGCGGCGGAACAGCGCCAGGGTGGCTGCCTCCATCTCCTCGTAAACCTTGCGGTCTATCAGGCCGCGGGCGATTATCTGCTCCTTGCTGATGTCCTCGTCGTGGGCGCCGATCTCCGCCTTGGTGGTGGGGGTGATGATGGGGGTCTCAAAGCGCTGGTGCTCGCGCATCCCGTCGGGGATGGCGACTCCGCAGATCTCCCTTACGCCCGCCTTGTAGCTGCGCCAGGCGCTGCCGGTGAGGGTGCGGCGCACAATCATCTCCACGGGGAGTCCCTCGCACTTGTAGCCTACGGTCACCATCGGGTCGGGGGAGGCAATCTTCCAGTTGGGCACGATGTCGCTTGTCAAATCCAGAAAAGAAGATGCGATCTGGTTGAGCACCTGCCCCTTGTAGGGGATGCCCTCGGGCAGGATCACGTCAAAGGCCGAGATGCGGTCGGTGACAATCATCACCATATATTTGTCGGCTATGGTGTATACGTCGCGGACCTTGCCGATGTATTTGCCGCTCTGGCGGTGGAAGTCGAATTCGGTGTGTGTTACTGCGCTCATTTTCGAGAACTAGTTTGCGTTGTTGTTGCGGGTTTTGATGTATTCCTCGTTGAGGCCCTTGATCACGTCTGCGGTGATGTCAAGGCCGGGGTTGACGTTGAGCACGGTGTTGGTCACGCCGCTGGTGGTGAGAATCAGGGAGTACTGGTGCTCCGCATTGTACTTCTCGATGAACTCCTTCACTGCAAAGTAAACGCGGTTGTTGAGCACAGCCTGCTCCTCCTGCATCTCGGCATCCTTCTGGGCGGCGTCGTTCTGCAGGCTCTGCTGGCGCTGCAGAAGCTTGTTCTGCTGCTCCTCGGCTGCAGAGCGGGTCAGCAGACCCTTCTGCACCTGGTTCTCAAAAGACTTGGCGTCGCTCTCGAGGCGGCGCTGCTTCTTCTGGAGGTCTTCCTGAATCCCCTGTACCTTGCTCTGGAAGGCGGTCATCTCGTCGTTGTACATATCGTAGTTCATAAGCAGGGAATCAAGCTGCACATAAACCACGTCGCCTGCCTGGGCGGTGATGCTGCTGGTGTCGGTGATGTCGGCGCTCTCCGCCTGGCCTCCCTTCTTGAAATCGGGTTTTACGATGGACATTACTGCTGCGCCAAGCGCCACTACCAAAGCGATGATGCTGAGGATGAGAGGTGTGTTTTTCATTTTAAGCTATTGTTGAATTATTATTGTTTCGGTTGTCTGAGGGCCTCCAGATAGGCGGCGATGGTCTTTTCCAGACCCATATAGAGGGCGTCGCAGATGAGGGCGTGCCCTATCGAGACCTCGTCCAGGCGGGGCATCGTGTTTTTGAAATACGAGAGGTTCTGCAGGTTGAGGTCGTGCCCGGCATTCACCTCCAGGCCGCACTCCACCGCCTTGCGGCAGGCATTGTAGTAGGGCTCCACCGCCATCTCCCGGTTTTTGGAATAATCCTCCGCATAGGCCTTGGTGTAGAGCTCGATGCGGTCGGCGCCCGCCTCGGCCGCGGCCTCCACCATCTCGGGGACGGGGTCCACGAAAATGGAGCACCGGATTCCCTCCGCCTTGAAAGTGCGGCAGCACTGCCTGAGAAAGGCGGCGTTGCTTATGGTGTCCCAGCCGGCGTTGGATGTGATGGCGTCGGGGGCGTCGGGCACCATTGTGACCTGTGCGGGGCGGACCTTGCACACCAGGTCGATGAACTTGTCGATGGGGTTGCCCTCTATGTTGAGCTCGACTCCCAGCAGCGGCTTTATCTGATAGACGTCGCTGTAGCGGATATGCCGCTCGTCGGGGCGGGGGTGCACCGTGATGCCCTGCGCGCCGAACGCCTCGCAGTCAGTGGCTGCCTTTGCCACATTGGGCATATCGGCGCCGCGCGAATTGCGCAGGGTGGCTATCTTGTTGATGTTGACGCTGAGCTTGGTCATAATGCCGGTCGGAATTTCTGAAATCTCTGTTACGAAGCACAAAATTAAATATTTTTGGTGAATACCTATATAAAATGCTAATTTTGGGGTTCAAATTATACGCAGCAAAACCGATGACAATCGCCATTTACGGACGCAACATAGACAAGGACGACTCCAAGGTTGCCCTTCTGCTGCAGCGCCTTGCGCTTGGCGGCGCCCGGACCTACTTCTGCGGCGACAGCCCCCGCGAGGGGACCGACGCTGTGCTGGCCCTGGGTGGCGACGGCACCTTCCTGAGGGCCATCAATATGCTGCGCGGCCGGCAGATTCCCATCGCCGGCATCAACTTCGGCCGTCTGGGCTTCTTGACCTCGGCCAAGGTGGAGGAGGGGGAGAACTCCTGGATAGAGGACCTGCTGGAGGGCAACTACACCATCCAGAACCGCATCCTGCTCAAGGTGGAGTCGGACCAGGTGCCGCACGGCGTCTACCCCTACGCCCTCAACGAATTCTCCATACAGCGCCAGACCCCCGCGATGCTCTGCATAGACATCGCCATCGGCGGCGAGCATCTGCCCGCCTACTGGGCCGACGGGGTGGTGGTCTCCACCCCCACCGGCAGCACCGCATATTCGCTGAGCGTGGGCGGCCCCATAGTGACCCCCGGCTCGGATGTGTTCATCATAGCCCCGATAGCCCCGCACAACCTCAATGTGCGCCCCATCGTGGCCCCCGCCGATTCGCAGCTGGAGATAACCTTCAGCTCCAAATCGTCGCAGAAAGGGGTGGTGACGCTTGACAATTCGTCGTTCGAGGTGCCGGTGGGCAGCAGGTTCACCCTGCGCAAGGCCGAATATTGCGCCCAGTGCATCACCTTCAGCCACGCCGGATTCATAGACGCCCTCAAGGACAAGCTCCTCTGGGGCGAGGACAAACGCAACACCTTCTAGAACATGCAGCAGCCCCGACACGTAACACTGATAATGGACGGCAACGGCCGCTGGGCCCAGGCGCGGGGCCTCTCCCGCAGCGAGGGGCACGCCGCCGGCGCCGAGAGCCTGCGCGCCACGCTGCGCGCCGCAAAAGGGGAGGGGATAGAGTATCTGAGCTTCTACACCTTCTCTTCCGAGAACTGGAAGCGTTCCGCCCAGGAGGTGGGGGCGATAATGTCGCTGATGTCCTCCAACATCACCGAGGCTATGCCCGAATTTCTGGAAAACAAGATCCGCTTCAGGGTCATCGGCGACCGCGCCAGCCTCTCGGAAAGCCTTGTGAAGCAGATAGAGGAGGCCGAGAAGGCCACCGAGCAGTTCTCGGAGCTCACAATGGTGCTGCTGTTCAGCTACAGCGGCAAGTGGGACATAGAGCAGGCGGCCGGGCGGTATGCACAGGCCCGCGCCCGTGGCGAGATCGCCCCCTTCGAGAGCTATCTGGCGACCGCCGGGATTCCCGACCCCGACCTGCTCATCCGCACCGGCGGAGAGCGTCGCATAAGCAACTATATGCTGTGGCAGTGCGCCTACACCGAATTGTATTTTACTGAAAAACTTTGGCCTGATTTTAGAGAAGACGACTTCCGCATTGCTCTGGACGACTTCAGAAGCAGAGACAGGCGTTATGGTAGAGTGAAGTGATGAGAAGAAGATTTATACTGATATTTTCATTTTTGACGATGCTTTCCTGCACTCTGCGAGCCCAGCAGAGCGGCGACGGCATCATCGTTGACTATTCAAATCCCGGAACATATATAATCGGCGGCGTCAAGGTCACCGGCAACCAGTACCTTGACGAGCAGCGCATCCGCAGTATGGCCAATTTCAAGCTCGGCCGCCCGGTGACCATCCCCAGCGAGGATGTGTCGCTCAAGCTCTCGGCGCTGCTGGACCGCAAGTATTTCCGCAACGTCGCCTTCTATGTGGATTCGCTCTCGGCGGCGCGGGACACAGTGTGGCTGCGCATCGATGTCCAGGAGCGCCCCCGCGTGTCCTCCTGGAGTTTCCACGGAGTCAAGAAGGGAGAGCAGGACGACCTCAAGGAGAAGCTCAACCTCAAGCGTGGCGGCGAACTCTCCGAGTATGTGATCTCATCCTCCACCGGCCTCATCAAGAGCTACTTCAAGGAGAAGGGCTTCAACGACGCCAAGGTGGATGTGCTCACGGTGGAGGACAGCGTCATCAACAATGCGGTGCGCGTCACCTTCGACGTCAACCGCGGCAAGAAGGTCAAGGTGCGCACCATCACCTACGAGGGTGTGCAGGGCATCGACAAGCACAAGCTGGACAAGTCGATGAAGAAGACCAAGGACCGCAGCTGGTACAACCTCTTCAACAGCAAGAAATTCAACGAGCAGGAATATCCCAACGACAAAGTCTCCCTGATAGAGGCCTTCAACGAGCGGGGCTACCGCGACGCAAAAATCGTGAAGGACTCCATCTACACCATAGAGGAGGGGCGTCTGGGCATCGACTTCAAGATTGACCAGGGTCCCCGCTATTACTTCCGCAACATCACCTGGACCGGCAACTCGGTGTACACCGCCGAGATGCTCAACGAGGTCATCAAGATCCAGAAAGGCGACGTGTACGACATCGTGACCCTGAACCAGCGCCTGCAGGGCGGCAAGGAGGGTGAGCTGGCCGTGGCGTCGCTCTACCGCGACAACGGCTACCTCTTCTTTAACGTGACCCCGGTGGAGACCACGATCGTGGGCGACTCGGTGGATGTGGAGATACGAATGGTGGAGGGCAAGCAGGCCACCTTCAACAATGTGCTCATCAGCGGCAACAACATCACCAACGAGCGGGTCATCCGCCGTGCGGTGTACACCCGCCCCGGCTATCTCTATTCGCAGTCCGACTTCGAGCGCTCCATCCGCGAGCTGGGCACGATGACCAACTTCGACGCAGAGAAAATCGTGCAGCAGGGGACCGGCTGGAACCTGATTCCCGACCCGCTGAACAATACGGTGGACATCTCCTATAATGTGGAGGAGAAGTCCAACAGCCAGCTGGAGCTCTCCGGCGGCTGGGGCGCCCGCACATTCGTGGGCACCGTCGGCATCAACTTCAGCAACTTCTCCACCCGCAACTTCTTCCGCAAGGAGGCGTGGAAGCCGGTGCCTCTGGGCGACAACCAGACCCTGGCCTTCCGCTATCAGACCAACGGAACCTACTACCAGGCCCTCTCGGCCAACTTTGTGGAGCCCTGGCTCTTCGGCAAGAAGCCCACTTCGCTGAGCGCGTCGGCCTACTTCACCCGTCAGACCAACTCCTACATATCGCAGCTGTATGCCATCTATTCCGACGACCGCTCCATCAACATCGGCGGCTTCTCGATAGGCTTGGGCAACCGGCTCAAATGGCCCGACAACTACTTCACCCTCTACAATTCGCTGGGGTGGCAGTTCTACGACCTCAACAACTGGTACAGCTACTACGTGTTCACCGACGGCCACTACAACAACCTCAACTACACGC
>CAZIUO010000013.1:0-30730 GCA_964542575.1 uncultured Muribaculaceae bacterium | reverse complement strand
TGTGGAGATGGGCGGACTCGAACCGCCGTCCAGACAACGTATCCGCAAGCTTTCTACACGCTTATCCGGCCTTTGATTGTCGGGAGACGCCAGCCGGCTGGCGGGCAAACGCCTCCTTAGCCCCTGAATCTTAGCGCGCGCCGCGGGGTGAGGCGCACGAGCGGGAATTGTTCTGCCTATGCCCCGAACTCCGGACCGAACTTCCATAAAACCCGGCGGGACACTCGTCTGCCCGTCCTTGACGGGGAGATTAAGGAGTCTGGCTTAGCCTAGACTACGCAGCGAGAGAATAGTTTGTGTTGCCAGTTAAGGCGTGAGGTCTGAGATTTACGAGAGGGGCCACGACTCTCGGCGTGCTTACCTGAAGAAATCGATTGCTGTCAAAACCAAAACATCCCCGATTCTTCATTTGAACTGCAAAGTTTGCAAAAAAATCCCGAAACTCGCTACATTTGGGTTATGAAAATAAAAGACTGGCATCTTATCCTGCTGTTCGCCATACTTGCGTCCATCCCCTTTCTGGTGCCCGGATGCGGCTGGGTGGCCCTTTTTGCATTCATTCCGCTGCTGAAATTCGCCGACCGCTGCGCCGCGGGGCAGGTGCGCCGCAAAGGCTGGAAGGTATATCTGGCCTTTATGCTGTTCAACCTGGCCACGACCTTCTGGATCAACTGGATATCGGTGCCGGGGGCGATAGTGGCCATCGGGCTCAACTCGCTGCAGATGTATGCAATCTTTATGATATATCTGCTCTGCCGCAGGCATTTCGGCGGCAAAGTGGGTTATCTGCTGCTGGTGTCGGGCTGGATTGCGTGGGAAAAAGTCTATCAGAACATTGAGATTTCGTGGCCCTGGCTCATCCTGGGCAACAGTTTTGCCACCTGCCCGCGTCTGGTGCAGTGGTATGAATACACCGGCTTTCTGGGGGGTTCGCTGTGGATCTGGCTCTCCAACATCGCCATTTACGAGACGCTGAAGATGCGCGGCCGCCCCGCCGACAGGATTGCGATGCGCCGCAAGGTCACCGCCGTCACGGCCACGGTGCTGCTGATTGCCGCCCCCATAGCGGCGTCGCTTGCCATCTACAGCCGCTACAGCGAAACCTGCGACCCCATCGAGGTGGTGGCGGTGCAGCCCAACATCGACGCCTACACCGAGAAGCACGGCGGCCTGAGCCAGAAGGTGCAGGACGAGCGGATGCTCTCCCTTGTGGAGGGCGTCATCACCGACTCCACCCGCTATGTCATAACCCCTGAGACCTACACCTACCAGTTTGACCTGGACCGCCCGGAAAACAATGTGACGTTTGCCGCCGTGCAGCGCTTTCTTGCGGGGCATCCGCAAGCCAGTTTTGTGCTGGGGGCGATAACCTACCGCCTCTTCCCCACCCGCTCGCAGGCCCCCTACAACGCCTCCCCGCTGGGCCGGCAGTGGTATGTCTCATACAACACGGCGATGATGGTGGACACCCTGGGGCTGCGCAGCTTCTACCACAAGTCCAAGCTGGTGCCGGCCGTGGAGATTCTCCCCTACCAGCGCTATCTGGGCTTTCTGGGCAAGGTATTCGAGTTTTTCGGCGGCTCAATGAGCAGCTACGGCATCAGCGAAGATGTCAACAACCTCTCCGGCAAAGACCCTGAAAAGGTCGGGGCGATGATCTGCTACGAATCAATCTACGGGGAATATATGCGCAAGACCGCCCTCTACGGGGCCGGCTTTCTGACCGTGATAACCAACGACGGCTGGTGGGGCGACACCCCCGGCTACCGCCAGCACTTCCGCTATGCCCGCCTGCGGGCCATAGAGACGCGGCGCGACATAGTGCACGTGGCCAACACCGGCATCTCCGGCTTCATAGACCAGAGAGGCGATGTGCTGCAGCGCACCCCCTGGTGGGTCCCCACCGCCATCCGGGGCACCGTGAACCTCAACCAAGAAAAAACCTGTTATACCGTGTATGGCGATATAACAGGTCGTATATGCAGTTTTGTATTTCTTGCGCTTGCGGTAGCGCTTCTCGTGCGGCGGTTTACCTCAAGGTAGCGCCGAACTTCTGCTCGAAAGTCTTGAGCAGCTTGCCCATAATGCGCTCCACATCCTCATCGGTGAGGGTCTGCTCGCTGTTCTGCAGCACAAAGCTCAGGGCATACTGCTTTTTGTCGGCGGGAATCTTGACTCCGCGGTAAACGTCAAACAGGGTCACGCTCTTGAGCATCGCCTTTTCCGTGGCGATGGCGGCGCGGCGAATCTCGGCAAAAGTAACCTTCTCGTCGAGCAGCAGCGCCAGGTCGCGCTTGACCTCGGGATATTTGGGCAGCTCGCGGTATTTGACCTTGTCGCGGCGCACAATCTGCATCAGAACGGGCCACGAAATCTCGGCCACGAACACCGGCTGCTTGATGTCGAACATCTTGAGCAGCTGGGGAGCCACGCTGCCCATCACGGCAAACTGCTTGCCCTGCAGCGAATAGCTCTGCCCCTCGCAGAAGATGTCGGAGGGAGCGTCGCCGGCCTCCATATCGTAGAGACTCATTCCGAAACGCCTTGTCAGCAGCTCCAGATAGCCCTTGAGCTCAAAGTACGAGCCGGCCCCTATCTGACTGTTCCAAGCCTTCACGGCGGGGGCGCTGATGGCCAGCGAGAGCTTGAGCTCCTCGCCGTAGTTGGCCAGATTTGCCCCGCTCATAGGGTCGTCGGCCTTGGCCGAATAGCTGTACACATTGCCGATTTCGTAGAGGCGCAGCACGTTATTCTGGTGCTTGATGTTGTAGGAGACGGTCTCCAGCGCGGCGGGAATCAGGCTCTGGCGCATGCAGTCCAAATCGGAGCTGAGGGGGTTGAGCAGCCGCACGCACTTCTCTGCGGGGAAGGTCGTGAGCTTGTCATAAATCGAGCTTCTGGTGAGCGAGTTGTTCATTATTTCATAGAACCCGCGGTCGCTGAGCAGGTCGCTCACCTGTTTGCGGATTGCCTCGGGGTCGGGATGGGGCGTGGGCTGGATGCTCGCCTTCATACCGGTGGGGAGTTCGATGTTGTTGTAGCCGTAGATGCGCAGCACCTCCTCCACAACGTCGGCCTCGCGGGTCACATCCACATAATATGCGGGGACGCTCACGCGGCAGCCTTCTGCATCTTCGCTCAGAATCGCATAATCCAGATATGAGAGAATCTCCTTGACGGTGTTCTCTCCGATATTCTTGCCCATCAGGGAGAACATCCGGGAGTAATTGAGGTCGACCTCGGCGCGGCGGAACTCCTTGCCGCAGAACTCCTGGGGCTCGCCCACAATCTCGGCGCCGGCGAGCTCCACCATCAGCTGCGCCGCGCGGCGCGCCACAACCATTGTGTTCATAGGGTCGATGCCGCGCTCGTAGCGGAACGAGGCGTCGGTCTTCAGGCCCAGCCGCTTGCTGGTCTTGCGTATGGTCACGGGGTTGAAATATGCAATCTCCAAGAAGACGTCGGTGGTGGCCTCGGTCACTCCCGACTTCTCGCCGCCGAACACGCCCGCGATGCACATCGGCTCGCGGCTGTTGGCAATCACCAGGTCGCGGGAGCAGAGGGTGCGCTCCACGCCGTCCAGAGTCACCAGCTTCTCCCCTTCTGCGGCATTGCGCACAATCACGCGGCCCCCCTCGATCTGCTTGAGGTCAAAGACGTGCAGCGGCTGGCAATATTCGTTGAGTATAAAGTTGGTGATGTCCACCACATTGTTGATGGGGCGCTGGCCCACAGAAGAGAGGCGGGTGCGCAGCCATTCGGGCGAAGGGCCCACCTTGACATTCTTGAAGGTGATGCCGATGTAGCGGGGGGCGTCCTCCTTTGCAATGACATCCACGGGAACCGCGCATCCCTCCCCCTTGAGGGAGATTGTGGGCTGCGGCAGCGTCCACTCCACGCTGACGCCGTTCAGGCGGCACCAGGCATAGAGGTCGCGCGCCACTCCGATGTGGCCGGCGCCGTCGATGCGGTTGGGGGTGAGGCCTATTTCATACACGGTGTCGCTGCTCAGATGCAGATAATCCTTTGCGGCCGTGCCGGGCACCGCAGCGGGGTCCAGCACCATAATGCCGTCGTGGTTCTCGCCGATGCCGAGCTCGTCCTCCGCGCAGATCATTCCGAAGCTCTCCACGCCGCGGATCTTGGACTTCTTAAGCTTGAGCTCCTCGCCGCTTATCGACACCAGCTTTGTGCCGACCGTGGCCAGCAGCACCTTCTGCCCTGCGGCCACATTGGGGGCGCCGCACACAACCTGCAGCGGCTCTCCGGAGCCGATATTGAGCTTTGTGATGTGCAGATGGTCGCTGTCGGGATGCTCGGTGCACTCCAGGACCTCCGCCACAACCACGCCTGCCAGACCGCCGGGAATCTGCTCCACGGTCTCCACGTGCTCCACCTCAAGGCCGGTAGAGGTCAGAACCTCCGACACCTTCTCGGGCGTCAGGTCAAACTTAAGGTAATCTTTAAGCCAATTATACGAAATAGTCATAAGTCTCTATTTAAACAGTGATTCTACGTAATCTTTCTTGTTGAAGAGGCGGAGATCCTCTATTTTCTCTCCGACTCCGATAAACTTGACGGGGATTTTGAACTGGTCGCTGATGCCTATCACCACGCCCCCCTTGGCGGTGCCGTCGAGCTTGGTCACTGCAAGGGCGGTGACATCGGTCGCCTTGGTGAACTCGCGCGCCTGCACAAAGCCGTTCTGGCCGGTGGAGCCGTCAATTACCAGCAGCACCTCGTGCGGGGCGTCGGGCACCACCTTGCGCATAACGTTGCGGATTTTGGTGAGCTCGTTCATCAGGTTGACCTTGGTGTGCAGGCGGCCGGCAGTGTCCACTATGACCACGTCGGCATCCTTGGCCACCGCACTGCGGACGCTGTCGTATGCCACGGAGGCGGGGTCGCTGCCCATCTCCTGCTTCACGATGTCCACCCCGGCCCTCTCGGACCAGATGCTCAGCTGCTCCACCGCCGCGGCGCGGAAGGTGTCGGCGGCGCCCAGCACCACCTTCTTGCCCTCGCCTGCGAGCTGGGCCGCCAGCTTGCCGATGGTTGTGGTCTTGCCCACGCCGTTGACTCCCACCACCATTATCACATACGGCTTCTTGGAGAAGTCAAAGGGCTCCTGCTCCACCCCGTCGCCGGCAATCAGCGCCTCGATCTCTTCGCACAAGATGCGGTTGAGGTCGGCGGTGTTAAGGTATTTGTCCCGTTTGACGCGGTTTTCCAGACGTTCAATGATTTTTACGGTGGTGTCGACCCCCACGTCGGAGGCAATCAGCGCCTCCTCTATTGAGTCCAGCGCCTCGTCGTCCACCACGCTCTTGCCCATCACCGCATATTGCAGCTTGGAAAGCAGCGACTGCTTGGTCTTGCCCAGTCCGGCAGAGAGTGCCTCCTGCTCCTTGGCCTTGGCCTCGGGGTCGGCATTGCGTTTTTTAAAGAATAGTCCCATCGGGCGCGAATTTACAAAATTATATTGTCTACGCGTTTATTTTGACATTAAATCCCTCTGTCACGAGGGGGGCGGCCGCCTCGCGCAGCCGCTGCTCGCCCACGCGGCAGATGCCCTCCACCGGAGTGTCCCGCTCCACGCTGTAGAGCATTATCTCGCGGGGGGCGGTGCGGCGCACCACATCATACCAGGCCTGCAGCGCCTCGGGGGTGGTGTTGTCCACCACGGAGCCCGTCACAAGCATCGTCTGCATCACGAAGTCGTGGCCGAAGGCGATGAGGTTTTCCACCGTGCGCTCCACGCTGTAGCCGGGGCAGGGGCGGTTCATAATCTGCGCCATAGGCTGCAGCGCGCAGTCTATCTTGAGTATCGGATTGTCCACCTTGTGCAGGGCGGAGGCGACATCGGGGCGGTCCAGCCGGGTGGCGTTGGAAAAGACGCTCACCACCGCATCGGGAAACCAGCGGTCGCGGCACTCCAGCGTCAAGTCGATTATGGCGGCGAAATCGGGGTGCAGCGTGGGCTCGCCGTTGCCGGTGAAGGAGATGGAGTCGACCCCCTCCCCCGCGGCCGCCAGAGCGGCAAACTTGCCCTCCACGGCCTCCTTCACCTGGGCAAAGGTGGGCAGCGGATGAGCCTGGGCGCCACGCAGCAGGCCGCCGCACTCGCAGTAGACGCAGTCGAAGGTGCACACCTTGGCCTCCCTGGGCAGCAGATTCACCCCCAGAGAGCGGCCCACCCTGCGGCTGTGGATAGGGCCGAACACAATGTCATCCCAAAGAAAAGTTGCCATTTCAAAAGCTTCCTAAAAACAAGCAAGAGACGAAGCCTCGGGCTCCGTCTCTTACATTATGCTTACCTTTGCGGCCCAAGAACTAGTTCTGGGTCTTTGCAAAAAATTCCTTTACCTTGTCGGAAGGTACGAGCTCCTCTTTAAAGCTGTAGGAACCGGTACGACCGTTCTTGTCCATACGGATGCATTTTACGACATTTCTCTGTGACGCTTTGTCACCGGAGAATGTTGCGACCGCTTTCTTTGCCATAGTATCGTGCTGATTTAATTGTTAACTTACTTGATCTCCTTGTGAAGAGTCATCTTGCGCAGATACGGGTTGTATTTCATACGCTCGAGCTTGTCGGGAGTGTTCTTCTTGTTTTTGGTAGTGACGTAGCGGGAGATGCCGGGAACGCCGCTGGTCTTCTGCTCAGTGCACTCGAGAATGACCTGTACTCTATTGCCTTTCTTTGCCATAACTCTGATTTTTAAACGATTTTAATCAAACCTTTAGCCTCGGCCCTCTTGAGGGTTTCGGCCAGACCGTTCTTGTAGATGGTCTTCATACCGTTGCAAGAGACCTTCAATGTGATGAACCTGCCTTCTTCCTCAGACCAGAACTTCTTGGTTTTGAGGTTGGGAGCAAATTCGCGTTTGGTGCGTCTGCGGGAGTGGGAAACGTTGTTTCCGATCATCCGCTTCTTTCCTGTAACCTGACAAACTCGTGACATAATATCTATTTTTTCTATTTTTCTACTGCTTAAGGGGGTGCAAATATCTTGATTTTAAATCAAAAAAGCAAATTTTTTATCCGTTCAGCACAAACTTGCCGATCCTGCGCCATCTCACTTTGCCAGAGGCATCTCTGCTCATCCAGATTATCGCGGGAGTGCCCACGATGTGGTCTTCGGGGACAAAGCCCCAGTAGCGCGAATCCAGCGAATTGTGCCGGTTGTCACCCATCATGAAGAAATAATCCTGCTTGAAGGTGTACTCGGTGATTTCTCTGCCGTCGATAAAGAACTTGCCATCTTTCTCCTCAAACCTGTTGTGCTCGTACACGGAGATGATCCGGCGGTAGAGCGCTATGTTGTCTTCGCTCAGGGTGACCGTTGCGCCGCGACGGGGAATCCATATCGGCCCGTAGTTGTCGCGCGAGAATCCGCGGTCGTCAAAGGGGAAAATCATCTTGTAGGAGTCGAGATACTCCCCGGGATAACTCTCCAGATTGACTGTGGCGCTGACCACATTGGACATCTGCGAAACCTGCCTGTAGGCCTCCGCCGTGAGCGGCAGCGACGCATAACCGGGCATCGTGGCGTCGTAGTAGATCTGCGAAGGATCGACTCCGAGCTTTTCCAGCTCCACACGGCTGATCGGGGTCCCCCCCGTGGTCACCCTGTAGGTGAGCTGAATTCCCGGATAGACCTCCTGCTGCTCGCCGTTGATGTAGACCAGGCCGCCCTCCACCTTTAGCGAATCGCCGGGCATACCCACAAGGCGCTTCACATAGTGGTCCGCCTTGTCTGCGGGGCGGGCGATCACCGGTCCGAATGTCCGCTCGCTGAACTCCCTGCCGTTGATTCTGACGTGTGCGTAATAGTCCTCGCCGGGCACTCTTGCCAGCACACTGTCGCCGTGGGGGAAGTTGAACACCACGCAGTCGCCCCTTCTGATGCCGCGCCCCAGGGGTTTGAGGCGGCGGTAACTGCACTTGACAGCCTCGCTGTAGGACTTGCGTCCGCCAAGCCAGGTGTTGTGCGTGAAGGGCACGGTGAGCGGAGTCTCGGGCATCCGCGGTCCGTAGCGCATCTTGTCCACAAAGAGATAGTCACCCGTCATCAGGGTGTTCTCCATAGACGAAGAGGGGATCTTGAACGACTGGAAAAAGAAGGTGTTTATGAAGGTCACCGCAATCACCGCAAAGATGATGGCATCGAGCCACTCCAGCAGGAAATTGGGCTTTTTGCCCTCCTTATACCTCGGTTTCCAGAATGTCCAGTTGACTTTCCGGGTGACGCAGAGGTCAAAAACAACAATAAGGCCAAGGAACCACCAGTAACTGCGCAGCCAGATTACCCATAGGCAATACAAGATGCCCCAGAAGGCGAACTTGACCCACTTGTTGTGGAGAAAGTCTTTTACAGTCACTATTTGACTGAATTGATGATAGCTTCGAATGCTTGAGGGTTGTTCATCGCCAGGTCAGCGAGCACCTTGCGGTTGAGGCCGACGTTCTGAGCGTGGATGGCACCCATAAACTGAGAATAGGTCATACCGTGCTGACGTGCTGCAGCGTTGATACGAGTGATCCAGAGGGCGCGGAAGTTGCGTTTCTTGGTCTTGCGGTCGCGGTATGCATAAGTGAGACCTTTCTCATAGGTGTTCTTTGCAACCGTCCAGACGTTTTTCCTGGAGAGGAAATTACCGCGGGTCTGTTTCAGGATTTTTTTACGGCGAGCCCTTGAAGCCACCGAATTTACCGATCTAGGCATAGTTTAATTGTTTTTGACAGTCAGCGTCCCTTCGGGAGGGAACTTTCATTTGCTGAACTTTCGGTTAATAAATGTTTACTTGACCAACAGCTCTTTAATCCTCTTGTTGTCCACTGCCTCTACGATAGCGACGTGGCCGAGGTTTCTTTTCTGCTTCTTGGTCTTCTTGGTGAGAATGTGGCTGTGATAAGCGTGTCTTCTCTTGATTTTACCCGATCCGGTGAGCGTGAAGCGCTTCTTTGAACCGGAATTGGTTTTCATTTTAGGCATTTTAAACTATTTTTAAATGTTCTTGAAAGTCTATTTTTTCTTGTTGGGGGCAATCATCATAATCATACGCTTGCCCTCGAGCTTGGGCATCTGCTCTGCCTTGCCCCACTCGTCCAGGTCCACCGCAAACCTCAGCAGCAGTTTCTCTCCCTGCTCGGAGAAGAGGATGGAACGCCCGCGGAAAAAGACGTACGCCTTGACCTTGCAGCCCTCCTGCAGAAAACTCTGCGCGTGCTTGAGCTTGAAGTTGTAGTCGTGCTCGTCTGTCTGCGGCCCGAAGCGGATCTCCTTGATCACCACCTTGGAGGCGTTGGACTTCTGCTCCTTGAGCTTCTTGCGCTGCTGGTACTTGAACTTCTGGTAGTCGATTATCTTGCACACGGGCGGGTTGGCGCCCTCTGCAATCTCCACCAGGTCAAGCTCCTGGTCCACAGCCATCTGCAAAGCCTTTGCGAGAGGATATATGCCCTGTTCGGGGACATTCTCCCCCACAAGTCTCACTTGCGGCGCAGTAATCTGGTCATTTACCCTGTGGTCGTCTTCGTCTCTGTTCTGACGCCCTGTCTGGGGCTTCTTCCGCGGAGCCGGTTTCGGCTTGGGCGGCCTGTAGTTGGAATTAGCTATAGTTTTGTCCTCCTAGTTAAGTTCTTCTTTTACTGCGTTGGCAATGTATTCTGCAAATGCCTCGACTGTCATCGTACCGAGATTTTCGCCGCCTTGCTTGCGCACGGACACTGAACCTTCCGCCTCTTCCTTCTCTCCCACAACCACGATGTACGGGATGTGCTTGAGCTCGTTTTCGCGTATCTTCTTGCCAATCGTCTCGTTACGATCATCGATTAGGGCGCGAATTTCGTAATTTTCAAGCAATCCGCAAACTTTTTTTGCGAAATCGTTGTATTTCTCGCTCACGGGGAGGATGGCCACCTGGTCGGGGGCCAGCCAGAGAGGGAACTTGCCGCCGGTGTGCTCGAGCAGCACGGCCACAAAGCGCTCCAGGGAGCCGAAGGGGGCGCGGTGAATCATCACCGGGCGGGCCTTGGTGTTGTCCTTGTCCACATACTCCAGCTCAAAGCGCTCAGGCAGGTTGTAGTCCACCTGGATGGTGCCCAGCTGCCAGCTGCGGCCGATGGCGTCCTTCACCATAAAGTCCAGCTTGGGGCCGTAGAACGCCGCCTCGCCATACTCCACCACGGTGGGGAGATTCTTCTCCGCAGCGGCCTCTATGATGGCCTGCTCTGCCTTGGCCCAGTTCTCGTCGCTGCCGATGTATTTCTCCTTGTCGTTAGGGTCGCGGAGCGATACCTGCGCGGTGAATTCGGTGAACTTGAGGGTCTTGAACACATATAATATGATGTCGATAACCTTGCAGAACTCCTCCTTGATCTGGTCCTGACGGCAGAAGAGGTGGGCGTCGTCCTGTGTGAAGCCGCGCACGCGCGTCAGACCGTGCAGCTCGCCGCTCTGCTCGTAGCGGTAGACGGTGCCGAACTCCGCAAAGCGCAGGGGCAGGTCTTTGTATGAGCGGGGCTTGCTGCGGTATATCTCGCAGTGGTGAGGGCAGTTCATAGGCTTGAGCAGATACTCCTCACCCTCCTGGGGAGTGGTGATGGGGCGGAAGGAATCCGCGCCGTAGTGTGCCCAGTGGCCGCTGGTCACGTAAAGCTCCTTGCTGCCGATGTGCGGGGTGATGACGGGCAGATAGCCGTATTTCTTCTGCACCTTCTGCAGGAACTCCTGCAGGCGATTGCGCAGGTCGGCACCCTTGGGCAGCCAGAGCGGCAGGCCGGCGCCGACGCGTGAAGAGAATGTGAAGAGCTCCATTTCGCGCCCCAGCTTGCGGTGGTCGCGCTTCTTGGCCTCCTCCAGCATTGCGAGGTATTCGTCGAGCATCGACTTCTTGGGGAAGGTGATGCCGTAGATGCGGGTGAGCATCTTGTTGTGCTCGTCGCCGCGCCAGTATGCGCCGGCGATGCTCAGCAGCTTGATGGCCTTGATGGCTGAGGTGTCGCGCAGATGCGGGCCGCGGCACAGGTCGGTGAAGTTGCCGTTGGTATAGAAGGTGATGGAGCCGTCTTCGAGGGCTTCTATCAGTTCGCACTTGTATTGCTCCCCTTTGGCGCTGAAGCGCTCCATCGCCTCCTTCTTGGAGACGTCGGTGCGCACGAAGCGCTCCTTGGTGCGGGCCAGCTCCAGCATCTTGGCCTCGATGTGCCTGAGGTCATCGTCGCCGATCTGCTTGTCGCCAAGGTCGATGTCATAGTAGAAGCCGTTGTCTATGGCGGGGCCTATGCCGAACTTGACTCCGGGATAGAGGGCCTCTATCGCCTCTGCCATAAGGTGGCTGGAAGAGTGCCAGAAAGTCTTCTTGGCCTCTTTGTCTTCCCATTTGTGGAGCTTGATGCTGGCATCGCCGTTTATGGGGCGGTCCAGGTCATAGATCTCATCGTTCACAGTGGCCACCAGAACGTCGCCGGCCAGCCTGGGGCTGATGCTCATGGCGATCTCGTAGGCGCTGACACCCTGCTCGAACTCTTTTACAGTTCCGTCGGGGAATGTGATTTTAATCATTATATGTGTATTTTATCGGTTAATCGTTTCCGTCGCCCCCTGCGGGGAGCACATTCGCGCAAAGTTAAAAACAAATTATTACATTTGCCTAAATTATTAATCGATATAGAAATGAACGAATTCGGCAAAGGGTATAAATGGAGCCAGGCGGCCTCGAAAGGCCTGCTTCTGGCGGCGGTGTCGGTATTGTGCAACACTTTGAGCTGCCTGTTCCCCTCCGGTATGGTGCTGGGCTGGCTGATTTTTGTGGTGCGCACCTTCGTCTCGATATGGCTTCTGGTCTACTTCATGAAGCAGTATGCCGCCGAGACGGGCGCCTCCCCCTTCGGCTTCGGAGCGGCCACCGTACTGCTCTCCTCCCTCATCTGCGCATTCTATGACACCGCCTGCATCGTGTGGTTGTTCCCCGACCTGATGACCCAGGTCAACGAGGCGATGTCGCTCTATATGGGCAGCATCCCCGCCGAGTCGCAGAGCGCGGCGGAGGCGATGATGGACAATCTGCCCCACCTGATGTTCTTCGCCACCTTCATCAAGTGCTTCATAGAAGGGATTCTGGCCGCCGCCATAATCACCCCCTCCATCCGCAGCAACGACCCCTTCAGCGGTATGGACCAGAGCGGCGACGAGCCCAAGGACGAACTGGAATAGCCTCTTATGGACCTCTCGATTGTAATATCCCTCTTCAATGAAGAGGAGTCGCTGGGCGAACTGCTCTCCGGCATCACCTCCACCCTGCAGGGCAGCGGGATGGATTATGAAGTCATAATGGTGGACGACGGCAGCACCGACGGCTCGTGGAGCCGGATTCAGGAGCTGCGCAAGGGTTGCAGCCGCCTGCGTGGCATCCGCTTCAGGCGCAACTACGGCAAGTCCGCCGCCCTCTACAGCGGCTTCGAGGCCGCGCAGGGCGATGTTGTGGTCACTATGGACGCCGACCTGCAGGACGACCCCGCCGAAATCCCCGAGATGGTGCGCCTGATCCGCGAAGAGGGCTACGACCTGGTGTCGGGCTGGAAAAAGAAGCGCTACGACAACAAGCTCACCAAGAACATCCCCTCCAAAGTGTACAACTGGGCCGCCCGCAAGGTCACCGGCATCAAGCTGCACGATATGAACTGCGGCCTCAAGGCCTACCGCGGCGAGGTGGTCAAGAGCATAGAGGTGTACGGCGAGATGCACCGATTCATCCCCTACCTGGCCAAGAATGCCGGCTACGGCAACATCACCGAGAAGGTGGTGCAGCACCACGTGCGCAAATACGGCACCAGCAAGTTCGGGCTGGAGCGCTTCACCAACGGGTTCCTGGACCTGATGACAATCTGGTTCCTGCAGAAGTTCGGCCGCAAGCCGATGCACTTCTTCGGGCTCGGGGGCATATCGATGTTCCTGGTGGGATTCATCATCGCCATCTGGATAATCGTGGTCAAGCTCATCCGCCAGGGGCAGGGTCTGCCCTTCCGCGCGGTGGCGGACCAGCCGCTGTTCTATGCGGCCATAGTGTGCCTGCTGATCGGCGTAATGCTGTTCCTCACCGGCTTTCTGGCGGAGCTCATCTCCCGCAATTCGGCCGGCCGCAACACCTACAATATTAGGGAAAGGTTCTAGCCCCTGTATTTCGCTATAAGCTCCTCGGCTGCAGCAAACGAATCCAGGGAGCCGTCGAGCACCGCCTGCTCGTAGTCGGGCAGCAGCTTTTCTATTGACGGGTCCTCATAGAACATATTCTTGAGGGTGTCGTTTATGCTCTCGTACATCCAGTAGCGGGCCTGCTCGCGGCGGCGGCGCAGATAATAGCCGTTGCCCTTGACCAGGGCGAAGTATTCATCCATTTTGGCCATTATGTCGTCCATCCCCTCCATCGTAACGGAAGAGGAGGTCACGGCCGTGGGCGTCCAGCCCGATTCGGTGGGAGGGAACAGGTGCAGCGCGTTGGCGTAGAGGGCGCGGGCCATCTTGGCCTTCTCCACATTGTTTCCGTCGGCCTTGTTGATGGATATGAGGTCGGACATCTCCATAATGCCGCGCTTGATTCCCTGCAGCTCGTCGCCGGCCCCGGAGAGCATCAGCAGCAGGAAAAAGTCGCTCATTGAGTGCACGGCGGTCTCGCTCTGCCCCACCCCGACGGTCTCGATGAACACCACGTCGTAGCCGGCCGCCTCGCACAGCAGAATCGTCTCGCGGGTGCGGCGGGTCACTCCGCCCAGCGAACCGGCGCTGGGGCTGGGGCGGATGAAGGCCTTGGGGTCGCGGGCCAGGCTCTCCATACGGGTCTTGTCGCCCAGAATGGAGCCCTTCGACCGCTCGCTGGAGGGGTCGATGGCCAGCACCGCCAGCTTCTGGCCGCGGGAGGTTATGTGGCTGCCGAACGCCTCTATGAAGGTGCTCTTGCCCACTCCGGGCACTCCGGTGATGCCGATGCGCATAGTCTGCCGCTCCGCGGAAATCTTCTGGCAGCGGGCGATTATCTCCGAGGCTATCTTGCGGTGCTCCGCCGAGAGGCTCTCCACAAGAGTGATGGCCTGGCTCAGGATGGTGGTGTCGCCCGCCTCTATGCCCGCCATATACTCGTCCACGCTCAACAGATGGCGGCGGCGCGTGGGACGCCCCTGCAGATAAGGGTTGATGACCGGCGGCTGTGCGATGCCGTCGTTGACAATCAGGGCCGAATCGTGGTTCTTGTGATCTCCCTGATATTCGTCAAAAAAATCTCCTTGCCGTTTCATAAGCGCTATTCTATAGCTCCGTTTATAAAGAAATCTATCCTGGGGCGCATCGGGGAGTTGGTGGTGAATGTCACTATGCTCACAAACTCACCCTCCTGCGCGGGGGTCTCGTATTTGATTTTGATGTCGGCGCTCTTGCCGGGGGCGATTTTCACCGGGGCGGCCGTGAGGATTGTGGCGCGGCCGTCGTCGGAATCGGCCTTGTAGAGCACCAGAGGGCTCTTGCCGGTGTTCTTCACCACAATAGTGTGGCTGACGCTCTTGCCGGCCGCAGTGACGCCCATATCCAGATAACCCTTGTCAAAGGCGGGCACGGGCCCCTTCTCCTTCTGCACCTTGGTGTAGCTGTCAAAATTCTCGGCGATGGTGGCCACCACCCTGATTTTCTCCGCCGCAGGCTTGCCGTCCAACTCAAACGAGGCGAAATATTCGTTGTTGCCCCATCTCTTCTCCCCGCGGGCGGTGTTCACCGTGTAGGTGAGCGACGCCTTGCTCTCGGCGGGAATCGGATTGGGCACCACGGCCACCGAGAGGGCGGGGTCCTCGCTCTTGACGGTGACCTTGACCGGCTTCTTGGTGAGATTGGCGATGGATGTGGCATCGCTCTTGGCCTTGCCCTGATACATATTGCCCAGCATCATAGTGGTCTCGCGCGTGCCCAACACCCCGCCGATGGTATTGGTGTACATCTCCTTGAGGGTGAGCTTCTTGCCATACACGATGCCCTTGATGTGCAGGATCACGGGGCGGTTGACGCCCGATATGTAGGCCGTGATGGCCTTGCTGAAGGGGTATGCCCCCTGGTCGTTCTTGAATGTGACCTCTATGACGCCCTTCTTGCCCGGCATCACCGGCTCCTTGGTCCACTTGGGCACGGTGCAGCCGCAGCTGGAGACGACATTGTGCACCACCACCGGCTTCTTGCTGATGTTGGTGAAGGTAAACTTGCAGCTCACGCTGCGGTCGCTGATAAGCAGGTCGCCGAAGTCGTGCACCTTCTCGTCGAAGAGCACCACCTTCTCCTCGGGGAGGGTCTCACCGCTCTGGGCCGCGCAGGGCGCAGCGGCGAGAGTCAAAAAAATGGCGGCCAGCGCCGCAAATGTCACTTTCAGCTTCATTTTCTCTCAATTTTTTCTTGACAAATATAAGATTAATTGGCAATAATTTTGAGAAAATGCTTTACTTTGTGACTTCATTCGAAACTATAAAACTAACATTATGGCTTACAAAATTTCTGAGGATTGCGCAGCTTGCGGAACCTGCATCGACGAATGCGCAGTCGGCGCCATTTCTGCCGGCGACATCTATAGCATCGACCCCGATCTGTGCGTAGAGTGCGGCGCCTGCGCCGGTGTTTGCCCTATGGGCGCAATCTCAAAAGACGAGTAACAATTGCCCGAGGGCAATTTTTGCAGAGAGTGAAGGTGGCGCATTGCACAATGTGTCGCCTTTATTTTTATATTTGAGGATTGATATTCAACTACTGTAATTTTTATGGCAAATTTTCTCAAAAGCCTGTTCGGTTCAAAGGCAGACAGGGATTTGAAACAGCTCAATCCCATACTCAAAAGCATCCTTGCCGAATATGACGTTATAGATAAGCTTTCCCACGACGAGCTCCGCCGGGAATGCCGCGACCTCAAGGCGCAGATCGCCTCCCGCACCGCGGCAGAAGAGCAGGAGGCCGCCGGCATCAGGGAGAAGCTCTCGCAGGTGGACATCAGCGTAAGCGAAAAGGAGAAGCTGGCCACCCGCCTGGACAACCTCGTGAAGGAGATCGACGAAAAGCTGGAAAAGGCGCTGGACGAGGCGCTGCCCAAGGCCTTCGCCATTATGAAGTCCACCGCCCGCCGCTTCAAGGAGAACCCCGTCATCAGGGTGGAGGCGACCGACGAGGACCGCAACCTGAGCGCCACTCACGACTATGTCACCATAGACGGCGACTATGCCGAGTGGAAGAACACCTGGGTGGCCGGCGGCAACCCCACCACCTGGGATATGGTGCACTACGACGTGCAGCTCATCGGCGGCACGGTGCTGCATCAGGGCAAGATTGCCGAGATGGCCACGGGCGAGGGCAAGACCCTCGTGGCGACCCTCCCGGTATTCCTCAACGCCCTGGGGGGCAAGGGAGTGCACGTGGTCACGGTGAACGACTACCTGGCCAAGCGCGACTGCGAGTGGATGGGTCCCCTCTACCAGTTCCACGGCCTCAGGGTTGACTGCATAGACAAGCACGAGCCCAACAGCGAGGGGCGCAAGAAGGCCTATCAGGCCGACATCACCTTCGGCACAAACAACGAGTTCGGCTTCGACTACCTGCGCGACAATATGGCCATCAACCCCGACGACCTGGTGCAGCGCAAGCACCACTTCGCAATCGTGGATGAGGTGGACTCGGTGCTCATCGACGACGCCCGCACCCCGCTCATCATTTCCGGCCCCGTGCAGCGCTCCACCGACCAGACATTCAACGAATACAAGCCCTTCGTGGAGAAGCTCTACTCCGCCCAGCGCCAGATTGTGAACCAGTTCCTGAACGAGGCCAAGAAGCTCATCAGCGAGGGGCGCATCAAGGACGAGGGCGAGATAAAGCTGCTCAAGGCATACAAGGGCCTGCCCAAATACGGCCCGCTCATCAAATATCTGAGCGAACCGGGCATCAAGGTGATTCTGCAGGATGCGCAGAGCAAGATAATCCGCGACTCCTTCACCGAGAAGGACCTGGAGCAGAGGGTCATCACCAACGACCTCTATTTCTCCATCGACGAGCAGCTGCGCTCCGTGGAGCTCACCGACAAGGGCAACGACGTGCTGGCGGCGGCCGTGGGCGATCCGGAATTCTTCCTGATGCCCCGTCTGGGCGACGAGGTCTCCCGCATCGAGCAGGACGCCGCCCTCAGCGCGGAAGAGAAGAAGGCCAAGAAAGACGAGCTTTATGCCAACTACTCCCTCAAGGCGGAGCGTATGCACATCGTGAGCCAGCTGCTCAAGGCATACGCAATGTTCGAGAAGGATGTCGACTATGTGATAATCGACGGCAAGGTCAAGATCGTGGACGAACAGACCGGCCGCATAATGGAGGGACGCCGCTGGAGCGACGGCCTGCACCAGGCGGTCGAGGCCAAGGAGAACGTCAAGGTGGAGGCGGCCACCCAGACCTTTGCCACCATCACCCTGCAGAACTACTTCCGTATGTATCACAAGCTGGCCGGTATGACCGGTACGGCCGAGACCGAGGCGGGCGAGTTCTGGGAGATCTACAAGCTGGACGTGGTGGTAATCCCCACCAACCGCCCGGTGATCCGCGACGACCAGGACGACCTGATCTACCGCACCAAGAAAGACAAGTACAACGCCGTGATAGCGATGATCGAGGATCTCGTGGGCAAGGGGCGCCCCGTGCTGGTGGGCACCACCTCCGTGGAGATCTCCGAACTGCTGAGCAGGATGCTCAAGATGCGCGGCATTCCCCATCAGGTGCTCAACGCCAAGCAGCACGCCCGCGAGGCGGAGGTTGTGGCGCACGCCGGAGAGAAGGGGACGGTGACCATCGCCACCAATATGGCGGGCCGAGGCACCGACATCAAGCTCACCGATGAGGTGCGCGCCCTGGGCGGCCTGGCCATCATCGGCACCGAGCGTCACGACAGCCGCCGTGTGGACCGCCAGCTGCGCGGTCGCGCCGGCCGTCAGGGCGACCCCGGCTCATCCATCTTCTTCATCTCGATGGAAGACAACCTGATGCGCCTCTTCGGCGGCGAACGCATCGCCAAGGTAGTGGACAGCATGGGAATGAAGGAGGGGGAGATGCTGCAGAGCTCAATGCTCTCCAAGAGCATCGAGCGGGCCCAGCGCAAGGTGGAGGAGAACAACTTCGGCATCCGCAAGAACCTGGTGGAATACGACGACGTGATGAACTCGCAGCGCGAGGTGGTCTACACCAAGCGCCGCAACGCCCTCACCGGAGAGCGCATAGACGTGGACGTGATGAATATGGCCAGCGACTATTGCGACATATTCGCCGACAAGTTCAAGGATCTGGACTTCGAGAGTTTCAAGGAGACTCTGCTGGAGCAGCTCGGCGTGGACGCCAGCTTTGACGAGCAGTTCTACAGCCGCGCCCGCAAGGGAGAGCTGGCCGCCAAGCTCTCGGAAGACGTGGCAGCCACCCAGGAGCGGCGCAACGAGACCATAATCGCCCAGACCTGGCCCATCATAAACCACGTGTACGAGACCAAGCGGATGATGTACAAGAACATCGCCCTCCCCATCACCGACGGGCGCAAGGTCTTCACCGTGCTGGTGGACCTGGAGAAGGCCTACAACACCCAGGGCAAGGAGCTCATCCGCTGCATCTACAAGACCGTGACCCTGCGGGTTATCGACGAATACTGGAAGAACCACCTGCGCGATATGGACGACCTCAAGCAGTCGGTGCAGAACGCCAGCTACGAGCAGAAGGACCCCAAGCTGATGTACAAGACCGAGAGCTTCAGCCTCTTCATCACCGCTCTGGAGGGAATCTACCGCGACGTGCTCTCCACTCTGCTGCGGATGAAAATCCATCTGAGAGTGGAGCAGGCGCCGGAGGAGGTTGCCACCGAGGCTCGCGAGAAGCGCACCGATATGAGCCGAATGAGGGCCGGCAAGCCCGACCTGATGACCAACGGCGGCGATTCCAAGAGCAACGCCCCCGTGCACGTGGAAAAGCGCGTGGGCCGCAACGACCCCTGCCCCTGCGGCAGCGGCAAGAAGTACAAGAACTGCCACGGCCGCGAGGCTTAGCGGCAGCGCAGGATAAAAGAGAGGGGCAGCCCGGCGGGCCGCCCCTCTCTTTTTGCCCCCGCGCGGGTGCGCTACTTGAGATTCTTCACGATCTCCATTGTGTCGCGGGCAATCACCAGCTCCTCGTTGGTGCAGACTATCATCGCCTTTACCTTGGAGTCGTCGGTGCTGATGATCCAGTTGTCGCCCCCGACATTCTCGTTGCGGTCGAGGTCGATCTTGAGGCCGAGATATTCCAGGCCGCTGAGAACGTCGCGGCGCACGCTGCGGGCGTTCTCGCCGATGCCGCCGGTCATCACAATCAGGTCCACGCCGTTGAGGGTGGCCGCGAATGCGCCGATGAACTTCTTGATGTCATAGCAGCGCTTCTCGTGGGTCAGCTTTGCACGGCTGTTGCCCGCATTTGCAGCCGCCTCCACATCGCGGTTGTCGGAAGAGACGCCGGAGAGGCCCAGCAGGCCGCTCTTCTTGTTCATCAGATTGTCCATATCCTTGGGGCTGAAGCCCTCCTTCTCCATCAGGAATGTCACCACGGAGGGGTCCATCAGGCCGCAGCGGGTGCCCATCGTGACTCCCTCAAGCGGAGTGAAGCCCATCGAAGTGTCCACCGACTTGCCGCCGCGGATGGCGGTGATGCTGCTGCCGTTGCCCAGGTGGCAGGTGATTATCTTCTTGTCCTCGATGTTCCATCCCAGGGCGCGGCACGCCTTGTGGGCCACATAGTTGTGGCTGGTGCCGTGGAAGCCGTAGCGGCGGATGCGGTACTTCTCGTAATATTCATAGGGAATGGCATACATATATGCATAATCGGGGATGGTCTGGTGGTAGGATGTGTCAAACACTGTGACCTGCGGGATGTCGGGCATCAGTTCGGTCGCCACCTTTATGCCCAGCAGCGATGCGGGGTTGTGCAGGGGGGCGATGGCGCAGCACTTCTCGATTTTGGAGAGGGTGTCCTCGTTCACGAGGGCGGCGCCGGAGAAATATTCTCCGCCGTGAGCCACGCGGTGGCCCACCGCCTGGATGTCGGAGAGGCTGCTGATGACCCCTTTCTCCTTGTCAAGCAGCATATCCAGCACCACCGAGATGCCCTTGGAGTGGTCGGGGATGGGGAGTGTCTGCTGCACCTTGGGGCGCTGCGGCACCTTGTGGGTTATGGAGGCGTTTTCGCTTCCGACGCGTTCTACGAGACCTTCTGCAAGAAGGGTGTATTCGGTTTCGCTGGTCATATCAAGCACCTGATACTTGATGGACGAGCTGCCGCAGTTAAGCACAAGAATATTCATAATTGTTTTTCATTTGAATTTTGCAGCGCGAATTTACAAATAAAAACCTATCTTGGGAGAAAATTTGTGACGGGATGAGGGGCAGCGGAGATATTGTGCTCTACAGCGGGGCATTTGTGGGGGCGAGCCTGGCGGCGGGTCTGTTTGCCGGGAGAATTCCTGCGGCGGTTTTCATTTTATTGGTGATTCTGGCATTGGCAAGCGCAGTGCTGCTGGCCATCACACGGCTGCGGGCGGCGGCCGTGGCGGCGTTCATCTTTCTGGGGGCGTGCGGGGCGGCAATCGGCAGCCCCGATGCGGCGGAGAGTCCCCTCAAAGAGAGGGCGGCCCGCATCAAGAGCGCCACGGCCACGGCCCTGGCCCGCGTGGCGGGGGGTGTCGACACCCGCGAGGGGGCCATCCTGGCCGCCATAGCCATCGGCGACCGCACCCGCATCGACCGTTCGCTCAAAAACGACTTCCGCGCCAGCGGGGCGATGCATCTGATAGCCCTCTCTGGGCTGCACGTGGGGGTGCTCTACTTTTTCCTGACTATGACCTTCGCCTTTCTGGGGAACAGCCGCCCGGCCCGCTGGGCGCGCAAGGGGATAATTCTGGCGCTGCTCTGGAGCTACGCCTACATCTCGGGGATGTCCACCTCCATAATGCGGGCGGTGATAATGATCACCGTGTACGAGGCGGGGGAGATTGCCGGCAGCCGGCGCGACCTGCTGCGGGCGCTGGCGGTGAGCGCATTTATCAGCACGGTGATAATGCCCGAGGCCCCCTTCCAGATAGGCTTCCAGCTCTCCTACGGGGCGATGTTCGCCATCTACTGGATATTTCCCCGCCTGCACGCCCTGCTGGAGTGCCGCAGCGCCCCGATGGAGAAGCTCTGGAGCACGGTGTCTCTCTCCATATCCTGCCAGATAATGACCTCGCCGCTGGTGCTGCTCTACTTCGGCAATTTCCCGCGCTACTTTATGGTGACCAATTTTGTGGCGATACCGCTCACCAGCGCCGCGATCTATCTGGCGCCGGTGGCCCTTTTAACAGAAAATCTCCCCCTTGCGGGAGAGATTCTCTCGTGGGCGCTGAATCTGACGCTGAAGCTGCTGCTCGCCGCCATCGAGATCATCGCCTCTCTCTAAACTCTACACTCTCAACTCTACACTCTACACTAATTATTGCCGGTGCCGTCGAAGCAGTGGGTGCAGATGCACTCCTTGGGCAGGCCTATGGCCTTGACCACATTCTCCACCGAATTGAACTTGAGCGAATTCATCTTGAGATTGTCCCGGATGGCCTCCACCATCTTGCAGTAGCGCGCGCTGCCGCAGGTGGAATACTCCTCCAGATGGCTGTCGTGCGCCCCCTCAAGCTGCTGTATTGTGCGGCGGGTCACAAACTCCAGCGGCGACTTGGAAGCCGAGAAATTCAGATACTCGCAGGGATACACCAGCGGCGGGCAGCTGATGCGAATGTGCACCTCCCCCGCCCCGTGATGGCGGAACACCTCCACATTGTCGCGCAACTGCGTGCCGCGCACGATGGAGTCGTCGCAGAACACCAGCCGCTTGCCCTTCATAAGCCCGTAGTTGGGAATCAGCTTCATCTTGGCCACCAGGGCGCGGGTGCTCTGGTCCACCGGCATAAAGCTGCGGGGCCAGGTCGGAGTGTATTTGAGCACCGCGTTGCGGTAGGGAATCCCGGAGCCCTCGCTGTAGCCGATGGCCATACAGTTGCCGGAGTCGGGAATCGGAGACACCAGGTCGGCCTCCAGATTGTCCTGCTCTCCCATCAGACGCCCCATATTGCGGCGCGCCTCGTCCACATTCACCCCCTCATAGCTGGTTGCGGGGAATCCGTAGTAAATCCACAGGAAAGAGCAGATGTGCAGCTTGCCCTCGGGCGGGAGTATCTCGCTGATGCCATCCTTGCCGATGAGCACCGCCTCGCCGGCCCCAAGTTCGCGGTCGAAGTCATAGCCCAGATTCACCAGGCTGCAGCTCTCGCTGGCCACCGCATAGCCGTCGGGCCCCTTGCCTATGACAAGCGGGGTACGGCCGTAAAAGTCGCGGGCGGCGATGATGCCGTCGTCGGTGAGTATCAGCATAGAGCAGGAACCCACTATCTTGCTCTGCATATAGCGGATGCCCTCGGCAAAATCCTTCCCCTTGTTTATCAGCTGGGACACGATTTCAGTGGCGTTGATTTCGCCGTCGCTCAGTTCGGTGAAGATTTTACCCTCGGAGAGGACCTCGGCCGCCAGCTGTGCGGCATTGGAGAGCTTCATCACAGTGCAGATGGCAAAGCGGCCCAGATGCGAATGCACCGCGATGGGCTGCGACTCGCTGTCGCTGATGGCCCCGATGCCCATATTGCCGTCGAACTTGCCCAGGTCAGGCTCGAACTTGACCCTGAAGTAAGACTGCTTGAGGGAGTGGATGCTGCGCACCAGCTGCCCGTCCTGATTAATCACGGCCATTCCGCCGCGCTTGGTCCCCAGATGGGAATGATAGTCCACGCCATAGAAGAGATCCGTGACGCATTTCTTTTTGGATACTACACCGAATAATCCGCCCATATTTTTGTGAAGCTGTTTAAAAAATAAAACGGGCGGCCGCAAAGGGCCGCCCGCAGTTGTTTCAAATTAATTTGCAGTGCCGGTCGCCTGTTTGAAGATCTGGTCGTACTTGTCGTATGCAGCCTGATATTCGTCGCTCTGCGTACGGAAGCGGAAGTAGATGTTCTTGAGGTACTCGGCGATTGCCACCTGCAGCTCGGGGTCGCCCTCTGCCAGAGAGTAGGACTTCTCGAAGGGTTCGATGGCCTTCTTGAGCGAGTTGTTCACCTCCTCGATGAGAGCCTGATACTTGGTGTCGTCCATCTCGGCGTTGGCCTTGTCCTGATACTCGAGAGCCTCATCGTAATACATAATGCCGATGTTCACGATGCCGAAGATGTAGCTGTTGTCGATCTCATAGGATTTGTTGAAGAGCTCCAGGGCAGCGTCCTTGTTGCCGAGCTTCTTGTTGATGTCGCCCTCCACATAATAGAGGCTGGCGTTGCCGGGCTCGTTGGCCTGTGCTGTGTGGATCAGCTCGAAGAGCTTGCCTGTGTCGCCGCCCCCCTCGGTGAGGTTGTAGTTGATCAGGCCCACCAGAATCTGCTGGTTCTGGGGGAATGCGGCAAAGCCGTTCTCCAGGCTGGTCTTGTAGCTCTCCATATCGCCTTTTGCGCGGTAGAGGTCGGCCATAATGGCGTAAACCTCGCCGTCAGCGGCATAGCCTGCATCGAGGTCCTTCTGCAGCAGGCCCAGCGCCTTGTCGGCGGAGCCGTTGTCGCGGGCCATCAGGGCGGTGTAATATACGGCCACGGTGTCCACGCGGTTCAGGATGTCATTCTCGGTGCTCTTGTAGGCGTTCTCGAAATACTTCTCCGCGTTGGCCTTGTCGTCTGCCATATAATAATAGAGGCCGGTGTTGTGGTAAGCGGTGTGGATCTTCTCGGCAGCCTCCACATACTTCTTGGTCTTGGAGCTGTAGTTGTCCAGCTTGAAGGCCCTCAGCAGAGTCTCGAGGCTCTTGTCAAGAGCGTCGTCCTTGAGGGGCTTCTTCACAATCCAGAACTGCAGCACGCCGTTCTGGTCGTAATATACGTCCTTGTCGCTGTAGCAGTCCACGTTGTAGGTCACGCCGGCAGCGGTGCGCTCTTCGCTGGTGTAGGTCTTGCCCTTGGTCAGCAGGCGGATTTCGAACTGCTGGGCGCCGGGATATACATCCGCATTGGGATAGTTGTAAATGTCATAATAAGCCTGCGAAAGTTTGTACCAAGGCTCGGCTGTGCCCGATTTCTTGGGATTCTCAAGGCTCTTTTCAAGCTTGTCGGCATACTTGAGCAGGTCAGCCTCCTTTTTGGAGAGAGTCTGCGCCGCCATCGGAAGTGTCATCGCGGCAGCGATCAAAAGTATTAATGTCCGTTTCATAAACTTTTGGTTATAAGTTGTTCTTGTTAGGTAAATCCGTTATTCAGCGGGGGCAGGAGCAGCCTGCTGGCCTTCTGCATCCCCTTCCGCCCCCTTGGGAGCGTCGTCCTCGCTCTTGGGCACCACGCAGACGGCTGCAATCGCGTCGCCTTCGCGCAGGTTGATGAGCTTGACGCCCTGGGTGGCGCGGCCCATTATCCTGAGGCTTTCCACAGCCATTCGGATGGTGATGCCGCTGCGGTTGATTATCATAAGGTCGTTGTCGTCCGTGACGTCCTTCACTGCAATCAGCGAGCCAGTCTTCTCGGTGATGTTGATGGTCTTGACACCCTTGCCGCCGCGGTTGGTGATGCGGTATTCCATCACGTCGCTGCGCTTGCCAAAGCCGTTCTCGCTCACGACGAGCAGCTGCGGGCGGGTCTCCTCGCTCTGGGCGGAGTCTATGCAGACCATTCCGATGACTTCGTTGTCGCCATCTTCTCCGAGGTCCATGCCGCGCACGCCTATGCTGGTGCGGCCCACGGCGCGGGCCTTGCTCTCGTGGAAGCTGCAGATGCGGCCCTGGCGGCTGGCGATGGCGATGTAGTTGTTGCCGTCGGTGAGCCTTGCCTCCAGCAGCTCGTCATCTTCGCGGATGACGATGGCGTTGACGCCCTTGCTGCGCACGTGCGAGTACTCCTTGAGGGAGGTCTTCTTGAATGTGCCGTTCTTGGTGACCATCACCACATAGTGGCTCTCCACAAAGGCCTCGTCGGAGAGGTTGCGGACATTGATGTAGGCCTTGACGCTGTCGCCCGACTCTATGTTGAGCAGGTTCTGGATGGCGCGGCCCTTGGATGCCTTGGTGCCCTCGGGAATCTCGTAGGTCTTGAGCCAGTAGCAGCGACCCATTGAGGTGAAGAAGAGCATCGTGCTGTGGTTGTTGGCCACATATATGTGCTCTATGAAGTCCTCCTCGCGGGTGGTGCTCCCCTTGCTGCCCACGCCGCCGCGGGCCTGGGTGCGGTATTCAGAGAGCGGGGTGCGCTTGATGTAGCCCAGATGGGAGATGGTGATCACCACATCCTCGTTGGCGTAGAAGTCCTCGGGATTTATGTCGTCGGCGGTGGGCGCGATTTCTGTGCGGCGCGCGTCGCCATATTTCTCTATGAGCTCGTGCATCTCGTCCTTGATGATGCCCAGCTGCAGCTCTTCGCTGGCGAGCACCTCCTTGAGATGGTGGATGAGACCCTCCAGCTCGTCATATTCGGCGCGGAGCTTCTCACGCTCCAGACCGGCCAGCTGGCGCAGACGCATCTCCACGATGGCGTCGGCCTGCGGTTGGGTGAATCCGAACTTGGTCATAAGGCCGTCGCGGGCATCCTGAGCGGTTCTGGATGCGCGGATGTGGGCCACAACCTCGTCTATGATGTCCAGCGCCTTGAGCAGGCCCTCCAGGATGTGGGCGCGCTTCTCGGCCTTGTCCAGGTCGAACTTGGCGCGGCGCACCACAACCTCGTGGCGATGCTTCACAAAATAGTGGATGAGGTCCTTGAGACCCAGCAGGCGGGGCTTGCCGTCCACCAGGGCGATGTTGTTCACCGAGAAGCTGGACTGCACGGGGGTGTATTTGTAGAGGTTGCTGAGCACCACGCTCGACGATGCCCCCATCTTGAGCCTGATTACGACGCGCATACCCTTGCGGTCGCTCTCGTCGTTGATGTAGGCAATGCCGTCTATCTTCTTGTTCTCCACCAGCTCGGCGATCTTCTCAATCATCTCGCGCTTGTTCACCTGGTAGGGGATCTCGCTTATCACTATGGTCTCGCGGCCGTTCTCGGCCACCTCGATGTCGGTCTTGGAGCGGATGACTATGCGGCCGCGGCCCGTCTCAAAGGCGTCGCGGATGCCCTGCATACCCTGGATTATGCCGCCGGTGGGGAAGTCGGGGCCCTTGATGTGCTCCATCAGGGCGTCCACGGTGATGTCAGGGTTGTCTATATATGCGCAGATGGCGTTGCAGACCTCGGTGAGGTTGTGGGGGGCCATATTGGTGGCCATACCCACGGCGATGCCGTTGCTGCCGTTGAGCAGCAGCACGGGGGCCTTTGCGGGGAGAACCACCGGCTCGGGCAGCGACTCATCGAAGTTGGGCTTGAAGTCCACGGTGTTCTTGTCCAGGTCGGCGAGGATTTCCTCCGCCAGCTTCTCCAGCTTGGCCTCGGTGTAACGCATCGCAGCCACGGAGTCGCCGTCGATGCTGCCGAAGTTACCCTGGCCGAACACCAGGGGATAGCGCATATTCCAGGGCTGGGCCAGACGGGCCATCGCGTCGTAGACGCTGGTGTCGCCGTGAGGGTGGTACTTACCGAGAACCTCGCCCACGATGCGGGCCGACTTCTTGGTGCTGCCGCTGGCGCCCACGCCCAGGCCGTCCATGCCGAAAAGCACGCGGCGGTGCACCGGCTTCATGCCGTCGCGCACGTCGGGCAGCGCACGTGAGACTATCACCGACATAGAATAATCTATGTAGGAGCTCTTCATCTCGCTCTCTATGTTCACAGGGATTATCCTTCCCTGGATATCATCCAATTCTTCGTCCATTTATTACTCAATAATTATTCTTTCCGTTGTGTTCAATAAGGGTGTAAAAATAGTCATTTTTTCAGTGTCGGCAAAATCTAAATTGCCGCGGCGCCCTTTTGACGACAATTTTGTTCAATCGCCGGCATTGATTATTTTTGTAGGTTAAAACTTAAGCGCACAGAGGTGAAAAAGTGGCTCAAAATACCGGTTGCACTGGTTGCGGCAGTGGTTGCACTGATTGTCGCGGCCATGGCGCTGCTGCATCTGCAGCCGGTGCAGAAGGCCATCTGCGACAAGGCGGCAAAGGCCCTGAGCGGCGCCACCGGAATGGACGTGAGCTTCGGCAACATATATTTTGCCCTGTTCGACCGCTTTATTCTGGATGATGTGGCGCTCCTCTCGCAGGGCGACACCGTGGTCTGCTGCGGCAAGGCCTCGCTCTCGTTCTCTCCCTCCGCGCTGCTCTCGGGAGGCATCGCCGTAAAGCGGCTGCTGCTGCAGGACGGCGCCCTGTTCTTGGCCAATCTGCCCTCGGGCTCTTCCGGCGGCGCCGGGGCCGCGCAGAATGCCGCCGAGGAATCCGCCGAGGAATCCACCGAAGAATCCGCCGCGGAGGCGGCAGCGGACAGCGCCGGGTTCTCCCTGCCCCAGCTGAACGCCTCGCTGCGCCATCTCAAGATAAGCAACTTCAGGATAGTCACCGAGAGGCCCGACATTCCGGAGGTCGACCGCACCCTCTGTCTGCGCAAGGTGGACCCCAACCACGTGCTCATCACCGGGCTTGACTTTGAAGCCAGGGATGTCAGATACGACGGCGGCAGCGCCTCGCTCGAGGTCGACGGGCTCTCGTTTGCCGAGGAGAATAGCGGGCTTGACTTCAAGAACCTCTCATTCGGCGCCGCCTATGACACGGCCGGCATCCACATCAGCAATTTCAATTTCAACGACGGGTTCTCCGATTTCACTCTGCCCGACGCCCACCTCTATTTCAGGGATTTCGAAGACTTCGGCCACTTTGCCGACAGCGTGTCGTTCAGCGCCACCCTCTCCGAGACCCTGCTGGACCTGACCACCGTGCAGCGGTTTGCAAACAACATCCCCTATCTGGAGCTGAAGCTGATAATCGACGGCAAGGTGGAGGGGAGCCTCAAGGACATCCGCACCGACTCGCTCAAGGTGTGGTCGGGCACCAAGGGGACCTACCTCAACCTCAGCGCCCACCTCATAGGCCTGCCCGACGCCCTGCACACAATGGCCAGCATAATGGTCAACGACAGCTACACCAGCACGGAGGACATCGCGCAGATAGCGTATGAGTGCAGCGCGGGCAAGGAGAAGTTCAAACGGGAGTCCATCACCCGCATCGCCCCCGGCACCCGGCTCAAGTTCCTGGGCTCGCTCAACGGCTTTTTCGAGGACTTCGTGGCATTCGGGGCGGTGGAGAGCGCGCTGGGCGGCTGCAATGTGGACATAATGTGCCGCACCGCCGGCAAATCCACTTACGAGGTGCTGGGATTCGCCGACCTCAACGACTTTGACATCGGCGGCTTTCTGCAGTCGCCCAAACTTGGGCAGGCCACCCTGCACGCCTCGGCGTCGGGCACCTTCTCCACCCCGGAAAAGACCGAATATTACATAGACGAGCTGACAATCCCCAAATTCGAATTCAACGACTACACCTACAGCAACATCTCCGCTGCAGGCAACTGGAAGCACAACGAGTTCGAGGCGCGGGTGGTGAGCTCCGACCCCAACCTCAAGTTTATGCTGCAGGGGCTGCTGGCCCCCTCGGCGGCAGACGGCGGCAGCCTCTACCACGTCAAGCTCTCGCTGGGGCACGCCGACCTGCACGCCCTCAACTTTGACAAGCGCGACATATCGACGGTGCGGCTCAACGCCGAGGCCACCATCAACCGCACCAAGGAGGGGCCCACTGTGGGCAAGGTCAACATCACCGGGATGCAGTGCGAGAGCCCCGACGGCACCTTTGACCTGCCGGAAATCGAGGCGGTGGCCTTCGGCGGCGGCAACCGGCATATGGCCGGCATCAAGAGCGATATGTTCTCTGCCCGCTATCGCGGCAGTGCCCCCGTCACCGGCATCATTTCGCAGGCGGAGGCCTCAGTGCTCTGCGGCAAGCTGGACAATCTGGCTTCGCGCATGAAGAGCGTCCCCGCCGCCGGGAGCGACAAGTTCGACCTCGAGCTCAAGGTGCAGGACCTCAGCCCTCTGCTGGGCTTTCTGGCCCCCGGCGTCCACGTGGAGCGGGGCTCCACGGTGCTGCTCTCCTCCCCCGGCGACAGCACCCTCACCGCCAAGATCAGCTCCCCGCTGCTGGCCACCGGAGGGGTCTATGTGCAGGACCTGCACGCGGGTCTGGACTTCGGCCGCGACAGCTCTTTTGCCGACATCACCTCGCAGATGATACAGTCGGGCAAGCTGAGCATCGCCGACGCCTCCATAAAGGCCCTCTGCGCGGCGAATGCGGTGGAGGCCGGCATCAACTTCTGCAACGACCCCGATTCGCTGGAGGCGGGCAGCATCAGCACGCGCCTCTTCTTCCCCGACAGGAGACAGAGCTCCGACAACCTGCAGGTGTACCTGAAGCCGTCGTTCATCAACATCGGGGGCAACACTTGGAACATCAGCCCCTCGTCTGTATTCATAGCAAAAAAACATATCGCCATCAACGGCTTCTCGCTGCTCAACGAGGCCCAGGGGCTCAGCATTGCCGGGGTTCTCTCCGACAGCCCCGCCGACACCTGCACCTTTGACATCCGCAGCCTGGACCTCTCTATGGCCGACCTGCTGCTGGCCAGCCCGCTCAATCTGAGCGGCAGCGTGAGCGGCAACGGGCAGATAATCACCCCCTTCTCCAAGCCCGACGTGTTTGCCGACATCGTGGCCGACTCCCTCTCGCTGGCGGGGCACGACATCGGCCGCCTGGAGGCGCTGAGCCGCTGGGACGACTCGCTGCAGCGGGTCAAGCTGCTGGCCGTGAACACTCTTGACAGCCGCGAGGTGCTGCGCGCGGGAGGCTACTACAGCCCGCAGAGCGGCCAGGTGCAGGCCACCGTCTCCGCCCTCAAGTTCCAGCTCGGGGTGCTGGAGCCGTTCCTCTCTTCGCTGGCCACCGACATCAGCGGGTCGTTCACCGGCAATCTGGCCGTCAGCGGCCCCCTCAACGCCCTGGACCTCGCTATGCAGGAGGGGCATCTGGAGCAGTTGCACGCCAAGCTGGACTACACCAAAGTGCCTTATGTCCTGGACGGTTTCGTGGACATCGCCGGGCCTGAAATCATACTGCGCGACTTCACCCTCAAAGACGAGGAGAACGGGTCGGGCACCCTGCTGGGGCGCATCACCCACAATCATTTCAAGGATATGGCCCTGGACGTGCGCATCAAGGCCACCGACCTTCTGGGGCTCAACACCACTAAGAGCGACAACGAGACTTTCTACGGCAAGGCCTACGCCAGCGGGGACATCAGCATCACCGGCCCCGTGAGCGCCCTTGCGCTGAATATGGACATCACCACCCGCCCCGGCTCGGCGGTGAACATCCCCATCCAGTCGGCATCGTCCTCGCAGTCGTTCATCCTCACGTTCAAGGATTCCAAGCCCAGGATGAACCTCTCGAGCATAGATTCGCTCATTGTGGTCAACCGCCTCAAGGTGCAGCAGCAGGAGGTCGCTTCCGGCGGCGGGCTCAGCGTGGCGGCCCGCATCCACGCCACCGAGGAGACGCGGCTCAATCTTGAGATCGGCAGCAGCAGCGGCGACGCCCTGCACGTGAACGGCAGCGGCGTGGTGGATCTGGCGGTGAAGG
>CAZIUO010000012.1:28462-35023 GCA_964542575.1 uncultured Muribaculaceae bacterium | reverse complement strand
CAACCGGGAGACGCAGCAGTTCGAGGAGCACAGGCCCTCGGCGCTGCGCCGCGCCGCCCTGCTGCTGAAATATCTGCTGGGGAGCGTCGCCGCCGCGGTGCTGCTCTACTGCGTCGCGGCCCTCTTCTACAGCGACCGCGGGGAAAAGGCCCTCATCGCCGAGAACGAATACCTGCAGAGCAACTACCGCAGCCTGCTGCAGCGCAGCCAGATGGTGGACGACGTGCTCGAGGGGCTCTCCCTGCGCGACGGCCGCATCTACAACAGCATCTTCGAGACCGACCCGCCCCAGGTGGACGCCCTCTACAGCGAAGATGACCCCGACATTCTGGAAAAGCTCTACGGCGGCAGCGAGAGCCAGATGATAGCCGAATCGGCCGGGATGCTGCAGAATCTGGAGGAGACGGCCGACGCCGTGGACCGCCAGATAAGGGCCATCGAAGACCGCCTCTGCGACGACAATTTCAACAAAAATAATTTCCCTTCTGTCATTCCGTTGAGTAACTTTACAATCGCTCAGACCGGGGCGACGGTGGGGGAGAAGGTCAACCCCTTCTACAAGACTCTGCGCAGGCACACAGGCATCGACCTGATGGCCCCCTACGGCACCCCCGTGACCGCCACGGCCGCCGGAGTCGTGGTGGAGGTGCTCAAGCAGAACAAGGGGCTGGGCAATATGGTGGTGATAGACCACGGCGGGGCGCTGCGCACGGTGTATGCGCATCTGAGCGATGTGGATGTGGGCATCGGCCGGAGGGTGGAGCGCGGCAGCGTCATCGGCAAGGTGGGCAGCAGCGGAGCCTCTTTCACCGCCTGCCTGCACTACGAGGTGCAGAAAGGGGGCAGGGCGGTGGACCCGGTGAACTACTTCTTCGCCGAGGTGAGCCCCTCGGTTTATGCAGAAATGCTGCTGGTGGCGGGCACCACCGGGCAGTCGCTGGATTAGAAACAAATACACAGAGATATGGAAAAAGTTTGTTATACAATCGGCGAAGTGGCCTCCATACTGGGAGAGAGCACTTCTCTGGTACGTTTCTGGGCAAACACATACCCCGAACTGGTGAATCCGATGCGCAACAAGAAGGGCAACCGCCTCTTCTCCGCCGCCGACGTGGAGGTGTTCAAGAAGCTGCACTTCTACATCAAGGAGCAGGGAATGACGCTCGAGGGAGCCGGCAAATTGATGAAGACAGGTGTCAAGGGGGACAACCGCACCGATGTCGCAATGCGCCTCAAAGGGGTCCGCGATATGCTGGTGGAGGTCCGCGACCAGATGTAGAAGGTTATGAAAGCATCTGAAGTTGCCCGCATAATAGAGGATTTCGCCCCTGTCGACACCGCAGCCGGCTGGGACAACCCCGGCTTCTGCATCGGCAGCCCCGACCAGGAGGTCCACGGGGTGCTGGTGGGCTTTGACTGCACCCCGGCCCTTGTGCAGGAGGCCGTCCGCCGCGGGGCGGATATGATAGTGACCCACCATCCCCTCATCTTCCACGGCGTCAAGAAGATAAACGCCGACACATTCCTGGGCTCCATCATCACCCTTGCCATAAAACACGACATAGTGATATACGCCGCCCACACCAATGCCGACAAGGCCGCCGGCGGGGTCAACGACCTTATGGCGGACCGGCTGGGGCTGCAGCGGCGCGCCCCTCTGAGCGAGGACGGCTTTGGCCTGACGGGCTTTTTGGAGCGTCCGATGGGGGCCGAAGAGTTCATCGGATTCGTCAAGAAGCAGTTTTCGCTCAAAGTGGTGCGCACCTCCGCCCCGACCGAGGGTCCGGTGCAGAAGGTGGCGCTGTGCAGCGGCAGCGGCGGCTCAATGCTTGAGGATGCCCTCTCCAGCGGCGCCGACGCCTACATCTGCGGCGATTTGAGCTATCATCAGTTTTTCACCGAGAAGAACTTCTTAGTGCTTGATATAGGCCATTTTGAGAGCGAAATCGACATAGTTGACAAACTATTTTCGCTTCTTAGTGAAAAAATCAGTACATTTGCGCCCTTACGCACAGAAAAAGACTTTAATCCAATACATTACTTTTGATATCCGCTTATGGCAACAACAAAGAAAAAGGCATTAGTTACCCCTATCGACGAAAGGGAAACTTTCGTCTCCGCAGCACAGGTGGAGTCTTCCGCATCCGACGGAATCTCTATGGACGAGAAGTTGCGCACTCTCTACCAGATACAGCTCAAGGATATGGCTATCGACAAGATACACCTCCAGAGAGGTGAACTCCCCCTTGAGGTGCAGGATATGGAAGACGAGGTCGAGGGGCTCAAGACCCGCATCTCCAATGCCGAGGCGGAAATCGAGGCCCTCACAGCCAAGCAGGCGGAGTACCGCCACTCCATAGCCGAGGCCGGAATGCTCATCGAGAAGTACACCAAGCAGCAGGACAACGTCAAGAACAACCGCGAATACGAGTCTCTGGGCAAGGAAATCGAGTATCAGAGCCTGGAGCAGCAGGTGTGCGAGAAGCGCATCGGCGAGTGCGAGCGCAATCTGGCAGATCAGAAGAGCCTGATAGAAGAGACCAAGAGCCGCCTGGCAATCTTCGAGGCCAACCTCGCAGAGAAGAAGAAGGAGCTCGAGACCATCATCGAGGAGACCGCCGCAGCAGAAGAGAAGCTGCAGGCAGAGAAGGCCGAGCTGGAGAAGAAGCTCGACGAACGCCTCCTCGTGGCATACGAGCGGGTGCGTGGCGCCGCAAAGAACCACCTCGCAGTGGTCCCCATCGAGAGGGAGGCGTGCGGCGGCTGCTTCAACCAGATCCCCCCGCAGCGCAAGCTGGATGTAATGCAGGGCAAGAAGATAATCGTCTGCGAATATTGCGGACGCATCCTTGTCAACCCCGAATACAAAGAAGACTACAAGACGGAGGAATAATCCGTGCCTGCCGCAAAGAAACAGAAACAGCGTGCGGAAGTCTCCCAGATTTCTGCTGAAAGCGGACGCAAACCGCCTCAGGCGATAGAGATCGAGGAGGCGGTTCTTGCCGCTATGATGCTCGAGAGCGAAGTGGTCTCGGATGTCCTGGACCAGCTCAACGAGAAATGTTTCTATAAGGAGAGCAACCGCAAGATTTTCGAGGCCATCCGCGACATCGCCTCGCGCACCGACCCGGTGGACATCCTCACGGTTGCCGACGAGCTCTCCCGCAAGGGGCAGCTGGAGGAGGTGGGAGGCGCCGCCTATCTGAGCGAAATCACAATGCGCATCAGCGCCGCCGCCAACACGGAGTACCACTGCAAGATTCTCCTGCAGAAGTATATCCAGCGCGAGCTGATTGCCATCTCCTATAATATACAGAAGAACGCGTTTGAGGACACCCTCACCGTAGACGACTTGCTGCACACGGCCGAGCAGGAGATTTTTGAGCTGACCGACAACAATATGCGGCACGACACGTCGCCGGTGAGCTCTGTGCTGAGCCGCGCGATAGACGAGATTCAGTCGGGCCAGGACCGCACCGACGGCCTGTCGGGCGTCCCCAGCGGCTACCGCGGCATAGATGCCGTGACCTACGGCTGGCAGAAGTCTGACCTTATAATCATAGCCGCCCGCCCCTCTGTGGGTAAGACCGCCTTCGTGCTCACGATGGCGCGCAATATGGCGGTGGACCACAACATTCCGGTGGCGCTCTTCTCCCTCGAGATGAGCGAGACGCAGCTCATCAAGCGCGTGCTGGTGGGCGAGACCGGCTTGGAAAGCAGCAAAATATGGGGTGCCAAGAAGTTCCGCGACCCGGAGGACTGGAACACTCTCAACGAGCGCATCACCCGCCTCTCCCGCGCCCCGATGTGGATAGACGACACCTCCGCCCTCTCGATTTACGAGTTCAGGGCCAAGGCGCGCCGTCTGGTGCACACCCACCACGTGCAGCTCATAATAATAGACTATCTGCAGCTGATGACAGGCCCGCCCGAGCTGCGCGGAATGCGCGAGCAGGAGGTCTCCTCCATCTCCCGCAGCCTCAAGGCGATTGCCAAGGAGCTTGACATACCCATCATAGCCCTCTCGCAGCTGAGCCGTGCGGTGGAAAACCGCGGCGGCAACAAGCGGCCGCAGTTGAGCGACCTGCGCGAGTCGGGCGCCATCGAGCAGGATGCCGACATTGTGATGTTCATCCACCGTCCCGAATTCCTCGGGGTGGAGGGGCCGGAGACTTATCCCGGCTACACGGAGCTCATCATTGCCAAGCACCGCAACGGCGAGACCAAGGATGTGGAGATGCGCTTCATAAAGGACGAGGCCCGCTTTGTGGATGCCGGCGATATGTATTCCGGCTCCGACACCGATATAACATATGAGAATGTGGAGTCAAATTTGAATGGTTCCTCCGCAAATTACGATTTTGACAATGAAGCATTCTAGATTACTGCTGGCGCTCCTGATTTTCCCGGTGCTGCTCTGCCAGACGGCGGCGGCCGGGAATCTCCCTTTCAAGGGGGGCGAGCGCATCTCCTACAAAATCCACTACAAGTGGGGTTTCATCAATGCCGACATCGCCGAGCTCAACGTTTCTCTGAGCGAGGAGACCTACAACGGCACCCCCTGCTTCCGCCTGCAGACCAGCGGCGGCACCAGCGACTTCATCAAGAACCTGGTGAAGGTAAACTATTCATACGACAGCCGCTTTGCCACCGGCACCCTGGAGCCCCTGCTCTTCAAGCGGGAGCAGACCGAGGGTGACTACTGGGCCAAGAACCTCTACACCTGGAGCGACGGCGGCCGCACCCTCAACGCCCACGTGGACAAGAGCACCCGCGGCCCGCGCGACACTGTGATGAAGGCCGACCGCCCCATCTACGATGTGATCACGGTGCTCTACGCCCTGCGCGCCGCCGACCTCGATGCGGTGAAGAAGGGGGGCAAGCTGCACTTTGTGATTGCTCTTGACCGCAATATGGACGATGTGTACGTGACCTACGAGACCACCGAGAGCAAGAAGAGCCGCGAGATGGGGGAGATGCAGGCCGACAAGTTCTGCCTGAAGATAGTCCCCAGAAAAGGGAACGAAAATCTGAGCAAGGAGAGCGTGGTGGCCATTTCCAATTCCAACGACGACAAGCTCTCGCCGGTGTATCTGTGGATGAGCACCGACGACAGCCGCCGGCTGCTGTTCTTCTCCACCCAACTGGCGGTGGGGAGCATAAACGGACGCATAATCAAGGCCGAATAACGATATGAGCAAGATGCCTTCAAAGATAGAGCACGAGGGACGCATCGTGGAGATTGACGCCGACAGCATCGGCGTGGAAATCGTGAGCAAGTCCGCCTGCGCCGCCTGCCACGCCAAAGGGGTGTGCGGAGCCTCCGAAGAGCAGGTGCGCACAGTGGTAGTGCCCCAGACGCTCGCCACCGCCGCATCCGACCTCAAGGTCGGGGACAGCGTGAAGTTGGTGCTCTCCTCAAAGCTCGGGATGAAGGCCACCATCATCGCCTACGGGGTCCCTCTGCTGGTGCTTCTGGCGGCGCTGATGATATTTTCCGCCCTCAAGATGGAACAGCTCTACGTGGGGCTTTTTTCTTTGGCGGCCGTTGCCGTTTATTATGTAATTATTGCTATATTTCGCGATAATTTGGACAAAGAGTTTTACTTTACTATAGAACTATAACTTTTACAGAGTGAATCCGATAATTATTACTGTAATCATTCTCACTGCGATCGGGTTGCTGGTTTCGGCAATCCTTTTTGTCGTGGCCAAGAAGTTCAAAGTGGAGGAGGACGCCCGCATCGACGATGTGGAGGCGGCTCTCCCCGGCGCCAATTGCGGCGGTTGCGGCTCTGCCGGCTGTCGTGATTTCGCCACGAAACTGGTGGCCATGGACGACCTGGGCAACGCCCTCTGCCCCGTTGGAGGCAGCGAGACAATGAGCAAGATCGCCGCCATTCTGGGCAAGACGGTGGCAGCACAGGCCCCCAAGGTGGCCGTGGTAAAATGTAACGGAACGTGCGCAAACCGTCCCAAGACCACAAACTACGAGGGATACCCCTCCTGCAAGGTCAAGGCGGCCCTCTACAGCGGCGACACCGCCTGCGCGTATGGCTGTCTGGGTTGCGGCGACTGCACCCGCGTGTGCAAGTTCGGCGCCATCGCGATGGACCCCGAAACGGGGTTGCCGGTGGTTGACGAGAGCAAGTGCACCGGCTGCGGAGCCTGCTCCAAGGCCTGCCCCAAGGGCATCATCGAGCTCAGGCCCAAAGGCCCCCGCGGCCTCAAGGTGGTGGTTCTCTGCAGCAGCAAGGACAAGGGCGCCGTTGCCCGCAAGGCTTGCTCTGCGGCCTGCATAGGCTGCGGCAAGTGCGCCAAGGTCTGCACGCACGAGGCCATCACGGTGGAGAACAACCTGGCATACATCGATGCCGACAAGTGCCGTCTGTGCACAAAGTGCGTGGACGAGTGCCCCACCGGAGCCATCCACAAGTTCAACTTCCCGGTGAAGAAGGCCGCTCCCGCGGCTCCTGCGGCCGGTGCGGCTGCGGCCAAGAGCGCTGCTGCCGTGAGCCCCGCTCCCGCTGCGGCCAAGAGCGCAGAAACTCCGAAGCCGGC
>CAZIUO010000012.1:0-28362 GCA_964542575.1 uncultured Muribaculaceae bacterium | reverse complement strand
AAGCCTGCAAAGCGCACCGCCAAGAAGGCTGCAGAGGATGAGGCCGAGGCCGGAAACCTCTCCGAGCCCGCTGCGGCACCTGCAAAGCGCCGCGCCCCCCGCAAGAAACCTGCAAAGAGCGCCGAGCCCGCCGACGACCGCGACGATGTCATAGAACTCGATTTGTTTAGTGGAGGAGTATCCTAATGAGATATAGAACCTTTAAAATGGGAGGCGTCCACTGGGACGACCACAAGATAGCCGCCACGGCGGCCATTGAAACATTCCCCCTGCCCGCCAAGGTGGCCATATCTATGGCTCAGCACCTCGGAGCCCCCGCGACCCCCGTCGTGGCCAAGGGCGACAAGGTCAAGGTCGGCACCGTGATAGGCACCCCGACCGGCTTTATGTCGGGCTACGTGCACTCTTCCGTGAGCGGCACCGTGACGGCCGTGGAGCCGCGCGCCGACATCATCGGCAACAAGGTGATGCACGTCTGCATAGATGTCGAGGGGGACGAATATGAAGAGGGCATCTTCAATTCCGACCGCCTGGAGCGCGAAATCAAGGGCGCCCCGGAGGAACTTCTGGAGAAAATCAAGAACGCCGGCATCGTGGGTATGGGCGGCGCCACTTTCCCGACCCACATCAAGCTGGCCCCGCCCAAGGGCAAGAAGGCCGACATCCTCATCATCAACGGCGTGGAGTGCGAGCCTTATGTCACCGCCGACGACCGTCTGATGCGCGAACATCCGCACGAGGTGGTGCTGGGCGCCCGCATAATGGCCCGCGTGCTCGGGGTGGACAGCATAGTGATTGCAATCGAAGAGAACAAGCCCGAGGCCTTCTCCGCCATCAGCGAGGCGTCGCTGCGGTATGTGGGTCTCGATGTAATGATGCTCAAGAAGAAATACCCGCAGGGGGGTGAGAAGCAGCTCATCGACGCCGTCACCGGCCGTCGCGTCCCCAGCGGCGCCCTGCCGATAGACACCGGCTGCGTGGTGCAGAATGTCGCCACCGCATTTGCCGTATATCAGGCGGTGCAGAAGAACCGCCCCCTCACCGAGAGGGTGCTGACCGTGACGGGCGAATGCCTGCAGCGGCCCCGCAACTTCAGGGTGCGCATCGGAACCCCCATCTCCGCCATAATCGAGGCGGTGGGCGGTCTGCCCGAGAGCGCCGTCAAGGTGATTTCCGGCGGCCCGATGATGGGCAAGGCCATTGCCAATCTCGATGCCACCACCCAGAAAGGCACCTCCTGCCTGCTGATGCTCTCCGCAGAGCAGACAGCCCGCACACCAGAGAGCGCCTGCATCCGTTGCGCCCGCTGCGCCGCCGCCTGCCCTATGGGGCTGGAGCCCTGGCTGCTCAACCGCTACGGCCGCATAGGCGACACCGCCGCCCTGGAGGCCAACCGCGTGTACGACTGCATCGAGTGCGGCTGCTGCCAGTCGACCTGCCCCGCGCATATCCCTCTGCTGGACATTGTGCGCACCGGCAAGGCAGATGTAATGAAAATAATCCGTGCGAGAGCCAAAAAGCAGTAAATAGATTATGGCAAAACTTACAGTTTCTCTTTCTCCGCACATTCAGAACCCCGTCACCACAAAGGTTCTGATGAACGACGTGCTCATTGCGCTGGCGCCGACGGTGCTGGTTTCGCTCCTCTTCTACGGGTGGAACTGCCTGTTGCTGCTTGCGGTGAGCGTGGCGACGTGCGTGCTTTGTGAATTCCTCATCGAAAAATATCTGATGAAGCGCGAAATCCCCTGCGTGCAGGCCACTGTGCTCACGGGCGTGCTTCTGGCGCTTAACCTGCCCCCGGCAGCCCCCTGGTGGATTGCCTTTATGGGCGGCATCGCCGCCATCGCCGTGGCCAAGATGTGCTTCGGCGGCCTCGGACAGAACATCTTCAACCCCGCCATATTCGGCCGCGTGTTCCTGCTGGTCTCCTTCCCCGCGATAATGACCACCTGGGGCGCTCCCAACGGCTGGCTTGGGGCTGACGCCTTCAGCGGCGCGACCCCCTTGGCGCAGATCAACGAGGGGCTGAGGGCCGGAATCCCCGCCAGCCAGATTGTCGCCGACGGCAACCTTAGCGGCTGGAATATGCTCTTTGCCCGCGCAGGCGGCTCTATGGGCGAGATTTCCGCTCTGGCGCTCCTGGCCGGTATGGTATATCTTCTCATCAAGAAGGTCATCCGCTGGCACATCCCCGTGGCCATCATCGGCACTGTGGTGGTGCTCACAAGCATCTTCTCCATTGCCGACCCGACCCGCTTCACAGGTCCCGTGTTCAATGTGTTCAGCGGCGGTCTGCTGCTGGGTGCCATCTTTATGGCCACCGACTATGTCACCAGCCCTATGACAGAAAAGGGGATGCTGATATACGGTGCGCTCATCGGCCTTGTGACGGTGCTCATCCGCTACTTTGGAGCTTATCCCGAGGGCGTCTCATTTGCCATTCTCGTGGGCAATATGGTGACCCCTCTCATCAATAAATATTGCAAACCCAAACGGTTTGCCGCATAAGGAGGGGCGCAGAATGGAATCGACACTTAAAAATATGTTGTTGTCGCTGGGCGGCATCTGCCTGGTGTGCGCGCTGCTGCTGGCAGTGGTGAATTCCCTCACGGAAAACAAGATTGCCGAGGTCAACCGCAACAAGACGGCGCAGGCCATCGCGCAGGTTGTCCCCGCATTCGAGGGGGAGCCCGTGGACACCACGGTGACTCTTGACGGCGAGCAGTTTGCCGTGCATATGGCTATGGCGGCCGACAGCGTGGTGGGTTATGCAGTTGAGACTTCTCAGGTGGGCTTCGGCGGCCCCGTGAATCTGATGGTGGGCTTTGACGCCGCAGGCTGCATCTGCTCCACCGCAGTGGTCAGCCACAGCGAGACTCCCGGCCTGGGAGCCAAAATCACCGAGAACGAAGGGGCTTTCCGCACTCAGTTTGCCGGCAAGAACCCCGCTGAGTTCAATCTGGCTGTGACCAAGGACGGCGGCGATGTGGACGCCATAACCGCCTCTACCATCACTTCCCGCGCATTTACGGCGGCGGTGGCAAAGGCATATAAAGTTTATCTCGCTGTGACGGGTTCTACCGCCGCAGAGCAGGAGCCGCAGGACGGCGAAGGAGGCATTGATGAATAAATTCGAACTTGTCAAGAAAGGCATTATAAAGGACAACCCCACCTTCTCGCTGGTGCTGGGTATGTGCCCCACGCTGGGCACCACCACATCGGCCATCAACGGTATGGGTATGGGCCTGGCCACAATGGTGGTGCTGACCCTCTCCAACATAGGGATTTCCGCGATGGCGCGCTACATACCCGACAAGGTGCGCATCCCCGCCTACATCGTGATCATCTCTGCCTTCGTGACCATTATCCAGCTGCTGATGCAGGCTTATCTCCCCTCGCTGTATGATACCCTGGGGCTGTATATTCCGCTGATCGTGGTCAACTGCATAGTGCTGGGCCGCGCAGAGGCTTTCGCCAACAAGAACAGCGTGGGCGATTCCGCCTGCGACGGATTCGGCATCGGCCTGGGCTTCACGCTGTCGCTCACCGTCATCGGCCTCATCAGGGAGATCCTGGGCAGCGGCACCTTCTTCGGGATGCACTTCCTGCCGGGAGACGGCATTCTGATGTTTGTGCTTGCCCCGGGCGCGTTCCTGGTGCTGGGTATGCTGATGGCTTTGTTCAACAAACTTACCGGAAAGAGGAGCTAGGCTATGACTATATTTCTGATACTTATTTCGGCGATATTCGTCAATAATATCGTGTTGTCCCAGTTCCTGGGAATCTGCCCTTTCTTGGGCGTCAGCAAGAATGTGAACACCGCCGTGGGTATGTCGCTGGCCGTGACTTTCGTGATGGCCCTCTCTACCTGCGTTACCTGGCTGGTGCAGTATTACATACTTGTGCCGTGCAATATAGTTTATATGCAGACGGTGACATTCATTCTGGTCATCGCCGGCCTGGTGCAGATGGTGGAGACTATCCTCAAGAAGACGAGTCCCGCGCTGTATCAGTCGCTGGGCATTTTCCTGCCCCTTATCACCACCAACTGCTGCGTGCTTGGCGTGGCGCTGATGGTGGTGCAGAAGCAGTTCGGCTTCGGCGGTGAGATGCATATGCTCAATCTGGGCGAGTCGGTGATTTTTGCCGCCGCCTCCGCCATCGGATTCGGCCTGGCCATCACGCTGTTTGCGGCTATCCGCGAGCAGCTGGAGACTGCCGATGTGCCGCAGCCTTTCCGCGGCATCCCCATCGCCCTCATCACTGCCGGAATAATGGCCCTGGCGTTTATGGGCTTCTCCGGCATGGTCTAGAGAGTGTAGAGTTTAGAGTTTAGAGTTTAGAGGCGCTGAAGGCGCCGTTGGGTAAGTCCCTTCCCGGGGGAAGGGATTTAGGGTTGGGGACATAAACAGAAAATGTGCGGAGGGTTGCTGGGGCGTAGAAAGTTTAGAGTGTAGAGTTTAGAGATTAAAGTTTAAAGGCTGCGGAAACCCGCAGCCTTTATTTATTTGCGCATCAATATCGCGGATGCCGCTCCCCACTTGCCACACCACACTCTCAACTCTCAACTCCTCTAAACTCTAAACTAAAAAAAGCGGCCCGAAGGCCGCTTTTTTCTATTCCTCGCTATTCTCGGGGCGGGGACGCCGCTCGTGGAACTCGCGCCTCTCGCCATCGTGGCGCTCCCGGCGCTCGCCTCCGCGACGGTCTCCGTCGCGCCTGTCACGGCGGTCTCCGCCGCGGCGGTCGTCGCGCCTGTCACGGTCACCGCTGGGGCGGGGACGGCGTACCGGCTCTACATACCCTTCGGGCTGGGGAATCAGCGCACGGCGCGAAAGACGCAGCTTGCCGCTCTTGGCATCGACCTCAAGCAACTTGACGTCCAGCTCGTCGCCGACATTCACTACATCCTCCACCTTCTCGGTCTTGCACCAGTCAAGCTCGCTGATGTGCAGCAGACCCTCCTTGCCGGGAAGTATCTCCACGAATGCGCCGAACTCCAGCACGGAAGTGACTTTGCCGTGATAGATCTGGCCCACCTCGGGAACTGCGCAGATGCCCATAATCCAGTCGTATGCCTTCTGCATTGCCTCTGCATCGTTGGTTGCGATGTCCACGATGCCCTTGCCGTCGATCTCGTCGATATTGACGACTGCGCCGGTCTCGGCCTGAATCTTCTGGATGGTCTCGCCGCCCTTGCCGATGATGGCGCCGATGAACTCCTTGTCCACCTCAAAGCTCTTGATGCGGGGCACGAACGGCTTGTAGTCTGCGCGGGGCTTGTCTATGGTCTTGAGCATCTCGCCCATAATGTGCATACGGCCCTGACGTGCCTGCTCCAGCGCCTTCTCCAGGACGTCGTAGCTGAGGCCGTCCACCTTGATGTCCATCTGGGTGGCGGTGATGCCGTCTGCGGTACCTGTCACCTTGAAGTCCATATCTCCCAGGTGGTCTTCATCGCCCAGGATGTCGGTGAGGATTGCGTAGCGGTTGTTGGGGTCCTTCTCATCGGTGATGAGGCCCATTGCAACGCCGGCAACGGGTTTCTTGATCTGCACGCCGGCGTCCATAAGCGCCAGGCAGCCGCCGCAGACAGATGCCATTGAAGAGGAGCCGTTGGACTCCAGGATATCGGAAACCACGCGCACTGCATAGGGATTCTCGGGCATTGTGGGCACGACGGGCTTGAGGGCGCGCATCGCCAGGTTGCCGTGGCCGATTTCGCGACGTCCCACACCGCGCTGGCTCTTGGCCTCGCCGGTTGCGAACGGAGGGAAATTGTAGTGCAGCACGAACTGCTGGTCGTCCTGGATCAGGACCTCGTCCATCTCCTTCATATCCATCTTGGTGCCCAGGGTCACTGTTGCCAGCGACTGGGTCTCGCCGCGGGTGAAGATGGCAGAACCGTGTGCGCAGGGCAGATAGTCCACGGCGCACCAGATGGGGCGCACCTCATTGGTCTTGCGGCCGTCAAGGCGCAGGCCTTCGTCCAGAATCATATTGCGCATCGCCTCCTTCTGCTCGTGGCCGAAGTAGCGGTTCACCAGAGGGGTCTTCTCTTCCAGCTCCTCCTCGGGGATGGTGGCCAGGAACTCGTCGCGGATGGCGTTGAAGCCGTCCTCACGCTCGTGCTTGGGCTTTGCGGCCTTTGCCAGCGCCAGGCACTTGTCGTAGCAAGCCTCGTGCACGGCCTGCTGCAGAGCCTCGTCCTCGGCGTCGTGCGGATAGTCGCGCTTGTTGTCGAATGTGCCAAGCTCCTTCATGAGCTCCTTCTGCACGCGGCAGTGCTTCTTTATCTCTTCGTGGGCGAACTTGATGGCCTCGAGCATATCGTGCTCGCTGACCTCGTTCATCTCGCCCTCTACCATCATAATGTTCTCTTCAGTGGCGGCAACCATCAGGTCGAGGTCGCAGTGCGCCATATCGCTGAAGGTGGGGTTGATCTTGAATTCCCCGTTGATTCTGCCCACGCGAACCTCGGAAATAGGGCCGCCGAAGGGCAGGTCGGACGTTGCCAGCGCGCAGGAAGCGGCGAGACCTGCGAGGGCGTCGGGCTGGATGTCTTTCTCAGCGGAGATAAGCCATACGTTCACGAACACCTCCAGGTGGAAATCGTCGGGCCAGAGGGGGCGGATAGGACGGTCGATAAGACGTGAAATGAGGACTTCATAGTCCGAAGATCTGCCTTCCCTTTTCAAAAAACCGCCAGGGAAGCGGCCGGCTGAATAGTACTTCTCTTTGTAATCGACAGTGAGGGGCATAAAGTCGGTCCCCTCCTTAACCTCTTTTGCAGCTGTAACCGTGGCAAGAAGCATAGTGCCACCCATCTTGACTACAGCGCTGCCATCAGCCTGTTTCGCCAATCTGCCGGTTTCGATTTCGATTGTCCTGCCGTCTGAAAGCAGGATCTGCTTGTTGATAACGTTCATCTTGTTCTTATAAATAAGGGCTGCCTTGGATATGCCCGCAGCAGCCCGTAATAATCCTTTGTATCGCTGATACTATCGACGGAGACCGAGCTCCTTGACGATATTTCTGTACCTTTCAATGTCGATTTCCTTGAGGTAATCAAGGGTCTGACGTCTCTTACCTACCAGGCGGAGAAGGGCACGCTGTGTGTTGTGGTCCTTCTTGTTCTGTTTCAGATGCTCGGTGAGGTGAGCGATACGGTAGGAAAACAAAGCAACTTGACTCTCTGCAGAGCCGGTGTCAACATTAGACTTCCCGTATTTTGCGAAAATCTCTTGCTTTTTGTCTGCTGATAAATACTCTGACATATTGCAAAAAATTTGGTTTGAATGATTATAAATTGTTTAAAAGCGTGCAAAGATAATTATAATTTGCTTATGTGCAAGCGATTCTACCAGTTATTTAACGGCAGGCCGCTCATCGCCGATGTAACCTTGTGGCGGATGGTGGCAATCACCTTCTCGTCGTCGGGCTTGGAGAGAACCTGGTCTATCATATCCACAATCCAGAGCATATCCTTCTCCACGAGGCCGCGGGAGGTGATGGCGGGGGTGCCGATTCTGATGCCGGAGGTCTGGAAGGGGCTGCGGCTGTCAAAAGGCACCATATTCTTGTTGACGGTGATGGCTGCGGCCACCAGAGCCTTCTCTGCCTGCTTGCCGGTGAGCTCGGGGAACTTGCTGCGCAGGTCAATGAGCATAAGGTGGTTGTCGGTGCCGCCGGAAACTATCTGATAGCCCCTGGAGGCGAACTCGCGGGCCATTGTCTGGGCGTTGGCCTTCACCTGCTTCTGATAGTCGGTGAACTCGGGCTGCAGAGCCTCGTAGAACGAGACCGCCTTGGCGGCGATGCAGTGCTCCAGAGGGCCGCCCTGCACACCGGGGAACACGTAGGAGTTGATCATCTGACCCATAGTCTTGACGACTCCCTTGGGAGTGGTGATGCCCCAGGGGTTCTCAAAGTCCTTGCCGATGATGACCGCGCCGCCGCGGGGACCGCGCAGGGTCTTGTGGGTGGTGGTGGTGACGATGTGGGCGTATTTCACGGGGTTCTTGAGCAGATGTGCGGCGATGAGGCCTGCGGGATGTGCCATATCCACCCAGAGGATGGCGCCGATTTCATCTGCGAGGGCGCGCATACGCTCCCAGTCCCACTCGCGGGAGTAGGCGCTGGCGCCGCCGATGATCAGTTTGGGCTTCTTCTCGCGGGCTACGCGCTCCATCTCGTCGTAATCCACATATCCGGTCTCCTGATTGAGGTGATAGCTGACGGCGTTGTAGAGCATACCCGACACGTTCACGGGGGAGCCGTGGGTCAGGTGGCCGCCGTGCGCCAGGTCAAGACCCATAAAGGTGTCGCCGGGCTTCAGGCAGCTCATCATCACAGCCATATTGGCCTGTGCGCCGGAGTGGGGCTGCACATTGGCATATTCGGCGTCGAAGAGCTTGCAGAGACGGTCGATTGCAAGCTGCTCCACCTGGTCCACCACTTCGCATCCGCCGTAGTAACGGGCGCCGGGGTAGCCTTCCGCGTATTTGTTGGTGAGCACGCTGCCCAGAGCTTCCAGCACCTGGCGGGAAACAAAGTTTTCACTGGCGATAAGCTCGATGCCCTCGCTCTGCCGTTCAAATTCCTTTTTGATCAGACTGGCAATCTGGAGATCCTGTTTCATTGTTTCTTTTTATACTTTTGCAGAAAATTTAAGTTCGCCAAAGGTAGTAATGTTTCGCAAACTTCACAATGCAGAATTGGGCCGTTTTGGGGTCGAAGAGTTCAAGAAAGCCCCCAAAGCCCCTATAGTTATGGTACTTGACAATGTCCGCAGCGGACACAATGTGGGCAGCGCCCTGCGCAGCGGCGACGCCTTCTGCGTGGAGAAGGTTTACCTGTGCGGCATCTGCGCCACGCCCCCCTCGCCGGAGGTGCACAAGAGCGCGATAGGGGCCGATATGAGCGTGGACTGGGAGCATTGCGCCTCCGCCCTGGAGGCGGTGCGCCGTCTCAAGGAGAGCGGGTACATAATAGCGGGGGTGGAGCAGACCGAGGATTCCACCAAGCTGCAGGACTTCCGCCCCGAGGTTGGGAGGCGCTACGCCTTCGTGTTCGGCAACGAGGTCAGCGGAGTGGCGCAGGAGGTCATTGACGAGTGCGACCTCACGCTGGAAATCCCGCAGGGGGGCACCAAGCATTCGCTCAATGTCTCAGTGTCGGTGGGGGTGGTGCTCTGGGACGCTGTCTGCAAGATGGGCTGCATCTCCGGCGGACTGCTCAAATAGCGGCCGGGGCGGTCTAGAATATCTCCCGCAGCACTTCTGCCACGCTGTCGGGCTTGCCGTAGGGGAAGAAGTGCAGCACCGGCACTCCGGCGCCGATGAGCTCGCGGCACTGCGCGGCGCACCACTTGAGGCCCGCCCTGCGCACTGCGGCGGCATCGCCCGCGCAGGCGCGCATATCGCTCTCCAGCTGCTCCGGAATGCGGCATCCGAAGGTTGCGGGGAGGCTCTCCAGCTGCTTGAGGGAGACCATCGGCTTGATGCCGGGGATTATGGGAACTCCGATGCCCGCCTTGCGGCAGCGCTCCACAAAATCGAAAAACAGTGAATTGTCGTAGAAGAGCTGGGTGATCACATACTCCGCTCCCGCCTCCACCTTCTCTTTGAGGTGGGCGATGTCATCCTCGGCAGAGGTGGCCTCGCCGTGGGTCTCGGGGTAGCCGGCGACTCCTATGGAAAATGAGGTGCGGTGCTCCGCCCCGCCGGAGAGCAGCTGCCCGCGGTTCATCGCCGCCACCTGGTGCACAAGGTCCACCGCGTGCAGGTAGCCGTCGCTCTCGGGGCGGAAGACGCTCTCGCCAGGCATCGGGTCGCCCCGCAGCACCAGCAGATTCTCCAGCCCCAGAAAGTCCATATCTATCAGCTGGTCCTCAAGGGAATACTTGGATTCGCCGGCGCAGATGAGGTGGGGCACGGCGCTGATGCCGTAGCGGTGCTCTATGGCGGCGGAAATGCCCACCGTGCCGGGACGCCGCCGCTCGGTGTGGAGCGACACGCTGCCGTCGCTGCGCACGCTCTGGCAAATAGCCTCGCGGTGGCAGGTTATGTTGATATATGCGGGGTCAAAGGGCAGCAGCGCCTCTATGCAGCTGTAGAGCGGTTCGGCGCCGCCCCCCTTGAGCGGGGGGAGCAGTTCGAATGCAAACCTGGTGCGGCCGCTCCGCCGGGCCTCGGCAATTATCTGGGATACTTTCATAAATTCTTGGGAATCAAGGTTCTGATGGTGTCGGCGCTCAGGCCGCGGCGCTGGGCATAATCCTGCAGCTGCTCCTGTGAAATCCTGCCCACGGCAAAGTAGCGCGCCCCGGCAATGTTTATGCCGCAGAGCGACTCTGCGGGGTCTATCATATAGCTGTCGGTGAGGCGCAGGCTGCAGCGGGAGGGCACGTCGAGTATGCCGAACACCGGCTCTTTGAGCGAATGGTCGGGGCAGGAGGGGTAGCCGAACGCGTGGCGCTCCCCCTCCGCGGCGGGGACAATCTCGCAGGCGAGGGCTTCGCACAGCCGGTCGGCCACCACCTTGGCCATAAAGGCGCCGTAGAGGTCCCCCTCGCCGCGCAGCTTCTCGCAGAAGGGCTGCAGCCCGACTCCGGCGCTCACGGCAAAGAGCTCCACGCTGCCCGCCGCGGCGGCAAAGTCGGCCACCGAGAGGTTCTCCTCCCCCTCTGTCTGGCAGCGCAGCATCGGCAGGCGGACCCCCTGCACGAATATGTCGTCGCCGGCCACCTCCACGGGGAAGCGGCCCGAGGCCCCCTGCAGGTCAAGCACATTCTCCAGCCTGGAGAGCATCTGCAGGGCGTCGCTGCGCAACTGGCGGCGCGATTCAATATCCTTCACCCCCCACTCGGCATAGAAGCACTCCCAATCGATATTCTTCGCTGCAAGCGATATGCTGTAATGGTCAAAATAGCGGACGCCGCACTGCTGCGGGGCGGGGGAGGGGCTCTGCGGGCGCACGGCGACGGCGGCGGCGAGCCTCTCGGAGTAGGGCAGCAGCCTGCGGCGGTCGCTTCCGGCGCGGTAGAGCTCGCGCAGCTGCCTCTGGCGGGCGCGCTCCTCCGCCTCGAACACCTTGGCCGCCGGGCCGCTGAGGGCGCTTATTATCTGGGCGTTGCGGCTGGCGTCGGACGACTGCACCACAAGCCCCCCGTATTCGGGGGCCATCTTCACGGCGGTGTGCATCGGGCTGGTGGTGGCGCCCCCCACAATCACGGGGATGCTGATGCCGGCGTCGCGCAGGGCGCGGCACACGTTTATCATCTGCTCCAGCGAGGGGGTTATCAGGCCGCTGAGGCACACGAAGCCGGCATTCTCTCTCTGCACCGCCTCCACAATGCGCTCCGGATCCACCATAACCCCGAGGTCGATGATCTCGCAGCCGTTGCAGGCCATCACCACCGACACTATGTTCTTGCCGATGTCGTGGATGTCCCCCTTGACGGTGGCAATCACCACTTTGGCGGCGGCGCGGCCCGCGGATGCTCCGCTGCCGGCGCTTATGTAGGGTTCCAGGGCGGCCACGCCCCGCTTCATCACCGAGGCGGTCTTGACCACCTGCGGCAGGAACATCTTGCCCTCGCCGAACAGGGCGCCCACACGCTCCATCGCGGGCATCATCACCTTGTCTATCACGGCGATGGGGCTGCCCAGGGTTTGCAGCGCCTCCAGGCAGTCGGCCTCTATGAAGTCGGGTATGCCGCGCATCATTGCGTGGCAGATGCGCTCCTGCACGCCGCCGCTGCGCCAGTCGATGCCGTGCGCCGCCTGCTGCGGGGCCTCCTCCTTCACTTTGGAGGCATAGTCGGCCAGACGCTGCGCGGCATCGGCGCGGCGGCACAGAATCACATCCTCGACCCTCTCCAGCAGCTCCGGCTCAATCTCGGAATAGACCTTGAGCATCTGCGGATTCACAATGCCCATATCCATCCCGGCCAGGCGGGCGTGGTAGAGGAATGCCGAGTGCATCGCCTCGCGCACGGCGTTGTTGCCGCGGAAGGCAAACGAGAGGTTGGAGACGCCGCCCGAGACTTTGGCGTGGGGCAGGTGCTCCTTTATCCAGCGGGTCGCCTGCAGAAAGGCCAGCGCGTAGGTGTCGTGCTCCGCGATGCCGGTGGCCACCGACAGTATGTTGGGGTCGAATATTATGTCCTCTGCGGGGAAGCCGTTCTGCACCAGAAGGTTGTAGCAGCGCTCCGCCACCTCCCTCTTGCGGGGGAAGCTGGTGGCCTGCCCCTTCTCGTCAAAGAGCATCACCACCGCCGCGGCGCCGTAGGAGCGGATGATGGCGGCCCGCCTTAGGAACTCCTCCTCCCCCTCCTTGAGGGAGATGGAATTCACTATGGACTTGCCCTGGCAGCACTGCAGCCCCGCCTCTATGGTGGCGAAGTCGGATGAATCTATCATCACCGGCACGCGGGCGATTTCCGCCTCGCCGGCGGCCATATTCAGAAAGGTGCGCATCGCCGCGGCACTGTCCAGCAGCGAGGCGTCCATACATACGTCTATTATCTGCGCCCCCGCCTCCACCTGGTTGCGGGCCACCGCCATTGCGCCGGCAAAATCCCCTTCCCGGATCATCCGGGCGAATTTGGCGCTGCCCGCCACATTGGTGCGCTCCCCGATATTTATAAAGTTGACCTCCGGCACTATGCGGAGCGTCTCCAGGCCGCACACCACCGTCTCGCGGGCGGGGCTGGGGAGCGGCCGGGGGGCATATTTCTCTTTGAGAGGGGCCAGGGCGGCTATGAATTCGGGGGTGGTGCCGCAGCAGCCGCCTATTATGTTGGCCAGGCCGCGGCTCACGATGGACTCCATTGCGGCGGCGAAACTTTGGGCAGTCTCGTCGTAACCCCCCGAGATGTTGGGCAGGCCGGCGTTGGGGTGTACGCTGACAAATGTGTCGGCCACCTTGGAGAGCCGCTCCAGGTGGGGCAGCATCTGCCGGGCGCCGAATGAGCAGTTGATGCCCACGCTGAGCGGCCGGGCGTGCGCCACAGAGCACCAGAAGGCCTCTATCGACTGTCCGGATAGGGTGCGGCCCCCCTTTTCGGAGACCGTCACGGAGAGCATCAGCGGAATTTCGCGCCCCGTCTCGCGCCGCAGCCTCCCGATTGCAGATATGGCCGCCTTGGCGTTGAGGGTGTCGAAGATTGTCTCCAGCAGAAATGCGTCCACCCCGCCGTCGGCAAGGCCGCGGGCCTGGTCGTAGTAGGCGCTCTCCAGTTGGGAGAAGGTGACGTCGCGCGCGGCGCTGTCGCCCACCGAGGCCGACATTGATGCGGTCTTGGAGGTGGGGCCCATACTCCCCGCCACAAAACGGGGGGCGGAGAAGGCGTCGGCCTCCCCTCTGGCAATCTCTGCGGCGGCGCGGGCAATGCGGTAGGCATAATCCTGCAGCCCGTATTCCTGCAGCGATATCGCGTTGGCGCTGAAGGAGTTGGTGGTGATGATGTCGGCCCCCGCCTCGAGATATGCGCGGTGGATGCCCGCCACGGTGCGGGGGGCGGTGAGGCACAGCAGGTCCATACACCCCTTCAGGGGGCATCCCCAGGTCAGGAATTCGCGGCCGCGGTAGTCGCTCTCGCAAAGGCCCAGCGTCTGCACCATAGTGCCGGTGGCGCCGTCAAGCAGCACCAGACGCTGCTCCAGAAGGGTGTGCAACTCGTTTTTCATCGCAGCAAATGTATGAAAATGATTTGCACAAACATAAATTGTGATAACTTTGCCACCAAATAACCTAAACTTGACTGAATTATGAAATCCACTACTACCCGCTTTGCAGCAGCCTTCCTGGCGCTGTTGATGACATTGACGGCAGTATCCTGCAAAAAAGAGCCTAAACCCCAGGAAGAGCCTGAGGAGGTGGGACCCGTGCCGGTGTGCCATCTGATGCCCTGCTGCCGTGTAAACAACCGCGGCACCAAGTTCCTCATCAACGGCGAGTGGATCACAGATCACGACTATACCAAAGTGGAGCACGTGCGCAGCATCCTCACCCAGGTCAAGGAGGCGGGCATCAACACCGTGAGCATCGACTTCACCAACCCCAGCCAGTGGGACGACGAGGGGCAGAGCGCCCTTCACAACGGCGACGGCAACGAGCTCTGGCCCGAGAGCAAGAAGCAGATAGACAACATAGCGCTGGTCACGGCCGAGCTGGGGATGAAGTTCTTCTTCTTCATCGGCAACACCGCATACTGGGGGCTGGATTACTGGAACATAATCGCCGAGTATATCTGGAACAACTGGGCTGACTTCGAGTCTTACCGCCACTACGGCTTCGGCGACGACCGTCCGATGCTGGTGGTGTTCCTGCCGGGCACGACCTTTGCGCAGCAGATGGCTTCCGCCACGGAAGACCAGATAAGCTATCTGAGCAAGTTCCGCATCGGCACCTGCCAGGTGAATGACCCCATCACCCCCACCGAGACCGACGGCTGGGGCTACCGCAACTACTCCCAGAGCAGCGACGGCAAGGTGCGCTTTGCCTGCCCCAACGGCGGCGTGCCGCAGGCAGACTGGTACAGAATCAACGCTGCTGAGTGGCAGGCCCGCGTGGATTGGGCCCTCGCAGCCAAGGAATATGCAGTGCTGGGCTCTTACGACGACACTTGCGATGCCATCTTCTGGGGCATTGCCGACGTCTCCAAGAGCCGTATACACTCTCATAAGAACATTGAGACAATGGACGACCCGTACGCCTATTACAATATAGTGCGCGACGCGTTGCAGAGCAGACAAAACAAATAGAGGCTGTCCGGCGGAATTGTTCCCGTAGTTTATTGTGTGGGATTTTTCGATGGCGGCAACGGCTTCTGAACGAGGCTACATATAAATGAAAGGAATTATTTCAAGACATCCGGTTCTGATTTTATTGGCCCTGGCGGCAGTGTCCTGCACGGGCGTATCGGCGCATCTCGAGAGCCTGCAGCAGCAGATTGCCGCTCTCGAAGAGCAGAGCAAGACCCTCAACAGCAATGTCCGGGGCATCACGGAAATCATCTCCGCCACAGAAAGCGGCAAAACCGTCAACTCCATCTCCATAGTGGAGGAGGGGGGCAGCGTGGCCGGCTTCGAGGTCATCTTCGAAGGGGGCGCCACCGTCACCGTGTATAATCAGCAGAGCGGCATCGGCGTGGGCATTTTCGACGGGAAATATTGCTGGATGCAGGGGGGCGGCTGGATGCTGGACGCCTCCGGCAACAAAATAGAAATAGGCACGGATGCGCCTCTGCCGCAGTTCAGAGTGGATGACGGCGCCCTTGAAGTGAGCGTGGACGGCGGCAGCTCCTGGAGCAAGGTGGAGGGTGGCTCCGTGAACACCATCACCGAGGTGCGGCAGGAGGCCGACCGGGTGGTGTTCGTGTTCAGAGGCGGCGCCGAGATTGCGGTGCCGATGTACAACGCCCTCTCGATAACCCTTGAGGGGGACGACACCACCATCGCCGCAGGCTCCACGGTCACCGTAAACTACAGCGTCAGCGGCATTGCGGAGGGCTCGGCGCCCGTGATTGAGGTGATGACCCCCAGCGGCTGGAGCGCCGCCGTCGCGCCCGACGGATGCAGCGGCACCATCAGCGTCACCGCGCCGGAGTCGGCATCCGCCTCCGACCGTCTGCTGGTGCTCTGCGGCGACGGCGCAGGCCGCACGGTGGCCCGCCAGATGCGCCTCACGGCCTCCGAAGCCCCCAGGGATACGATTCTTGTCCCCCTCAAAAGCGTCATTGATGTGGAGGCGGCGGGGGGCGAAGTCTCTCTGGGACTTGTGACAAATGTCTCCTACGACGTCAGCACCACTGCCGGCTGGCTCCGCTACATATCCACCAAGGCTGCCCGCACCGACTATCTCACAATAGAGGTCGATGCCAACGAAACCAGCCACACCCGCACCGCCTCCGTCAAGATCGCCGCGGGCAATTTCTCCGAATCGGTGCAGATTCGCCAGGCTAAAAAAGAGAGCTATTCGGGGGCGCCCTATGCGGTGTGCCATCTGATGCCCTGCTGCCGCGCCAACAATGCCGGCACCAAGTTCCTGGTGGGTGGCCAGTGGCTCACAGACCACGACTACACCGACATCGCTCAGGTGCGCAGCATCCTGGGACAGGTGCAGGAGGCGGGCATCAACATAGTGAGCCTGGACTTCTCCAACCCCAGCCAGTGGGACGACTACGGCCAGAGCGCAAAACACGGCGGCGACGGCAACGAACTCTGGAGAATCTCCAAAAAGCAGATACAGAACATCGCTCTGGTGTGCGCGGAGAAGGGGATGGAGTTCTTCTTCCTGATCGGCGACACCCAGCGCTGGGGGCTGAAATACTGGAATATGATAGCCGAGTACATCTGGAACAACTGGGTGGATTTCGAATCATACCGCAGCTACGGCTTCGGCGACGACCGCCCGATGCTGGTGGTGTTCTTGCCGGGCACCAATTATGCGCAGCAGATAGCCTCCGCCCCCGACAGCACGACCAACTATCTCAAGCGGTTCCGCGTGGGCACCTGCCAGATTAACGATGCCATAACCCCCACCCCCACCGACGGCTGGGGCTACCGCAACTATTCCCAGAGCAGCGACGGCAAGGTCCGCTTTGCCTGCCCCAACGGCGGCGTGGCCCCCGCGCAGTGGTACCGCGTGGATGCCGACGAGTGGCAGAAGAGGGTTGATTGGGCCCTCGGCGCCGAGGAATATATGGTGCTGGGCTCCTACGACGACACCTGCGACGGCATTTTCTGGGGCATCGCCGATGTCAGCGGCAGCACCACGGCCTATCACAAGAACGAGAGCACGGTGTACGAGCCTGCCGTCTACTACAACATTGTCAAGAAAACGCTTAAAAACCGCACGAATTAATACCGACTTCGCACTATGAAACGACTGCTTCTGATATTTGTGTCAATGGCCCTTGCGGCCGTCTCCTGCAACGACCCGGGCGCAAAATTGGATGACCTGCAGAAGCAGGTGGACGCTCTGCAGAGCGAATGTGCGACCCTCAGCGACAATGCGGAGGGCATCAGCGCCATTGTGGCGGCCATCCGCGGCGGCGACAGCCTCACCGGCTTCTCCCCGATAGAAGAAGGGGGCGAGGTCGTGGGCTTCAGGGCCACCTTCCGCGACGCGGGCGAAGTCACCGTCTACAACCAGCAGACCGGCGTCGGCGTGGGCTGCGAGGGGGGCCGGTATTACTGGACCGTCTGCGGCGAATGGCTCACCGACGCCTCCGGCAATAAAATCGAAATCGGCTCCGGGGCGGTTTTGCCGCGCTTTGAGGTAAGCGGCGGCACGCTGCAGGTGAGCGTGGACGGCGGCGCCACCTGGCAGACCCTCGGCGATGTGGATAAAAATCTGATAACAAGCGTAGAAGAGGACGAGGCGCGGGTAGTGTTCACTCTCAGCGGCGCCACCATAGTGATTCCCAAATATCAGCCCTTCTCCATAATGCTGGAGGGGGACGATGTGACCCTCGAGGCGGGCGGCAGCGTCACATTCTCCTATACAATCACAGGTGCGGCAAGCCCCTCGGTTGAGGTGGCGTGCGGCAGCCTTTGGAGTGCTGTTGTGACCCCGGGCGCCGCTGGCGGCAGCGCCGCAGAGGGCTCCGGGCAGGTCACTGCGCAGGGCACCATCACCGTCACGGCGGCGGCGGAGGCTTCCGCATCGGAGGTCCTGGTGCTGGCGGGCGACGGCAGCGGCCGCGCTGTGGCCGTCAAGGCCCGCATCACCTTCAAGGCGGCGGAGCCCGAACCTGAACCCGAACCCGAGCCGGAGCCGGAACCGGAGCCGGAACCCGAGCCCGCAGAGGACACCGTGCTCACCCCCGTGAGAAAGTCCTACACAGTGGCGGCCGCCGGCGGCCAGATAAGCGTGAAACTCCAGACCAATGTCACCTACAGCATCACTTCAAGTGCCGAATGGGTGCATCAGACGGACACCAAAGCGGTGCGCACCGACAATCTCACCTTCACGGTGGATGCCAACGACGGTGACGGGCGCACCGCCACAATCACCTTTGCGGCGGGCAATTACTCCACTCAGGTGAGCGTGCTCCAGAAGGGCTTGGAGCGCTATCTCTACCTCTCGGACACCTACATATCCCTGCAGTGCGGCGGCAGCGCCGTATCTCTGTTTGCCGAGTCCAATGTCGATTACACATTCAATGTCAATTCTTCCTGGCTGGAAGTCAGGCGCGAGGGGGACTACACCGATTCCGAGTTCATCATCGGCGCCCCGCGCAACGCCTCGTTTGACAAGCGCACCGCCACCGTCACCTTCAGCGAGCCGCACATCGCCACTCAGACGGTGACCGTAGAGCAGAGCGGGCGCGACTTGCCCGCCGCTGGCCAGGGCACAGTGTTCTTCGAGAGCAAGGGGAAATTCAACTACCGCTACGGCCCCAGCATAATCCGCCACGAAGACGGCTCGCTGGATGTCTGGACATCCAAGGAGGGTAGCAACTACAACACATACGCCGACTACACCTATCAGGAGGTTGGCACCCGCTCGCAGCAGGCGGCCTCGGGCAAGACCCTCGCGCAGCACTTCAACACCCAGCACGCCTTCAACCGCCTGCTGATAAGCATCTACGGCACCGGCACCTCTTCCGACAAGTGCACCCTCAAGCTGTATAAATGGGCCGGCAGCTACGCCGCCACGGTGGCCTCGAACCCCATCGGCACGCGGGCTCTCTCCTTGGCAATCCCCGCAGACGGTGACAAATACACCCTCGCCCCCGACAGCGGCAGCAGGCTTGCCGCGGGCGAATATATGTGGCTGATGGAGGGGGCCTCCTCCGGAGTCGGGATTTACCGCTACAGCGGCGCCGGCACGGTGAGCCTCACCTCCTCCGAGTCCTTCATAGACGGCACGGCCGTTTCCGACGCCAACTTCCAGGCGAAGCTGCGCGGCAACGCAGCCAATGGCTACCACTTTGTGGACTGCTTTGCCTATTTCCACAGCGACGACGGCGGCAAGACCTGGAGCGCAGAGCGCGACGCCCTCTTCGGCACAGAAGGGGACGAGGACCAGTGGAGCGTGTGCGACCCCGGCGCAGCCTACTTCGGCGGCTGGTATTATATGGCCTACACCAGCGCCCCCGGCGCCTACAACGGCACCTACAACCACTGCTATGTGGCCCGCAGCAAGAGCCCCGCAGGCCCCTGGTACAAGTGGAACGGCAGCGGCTGGGGCGGCGCGCCCGCCAAAGTCATCAAGTTCACCGGCTCCACCTCCCAGTGGGGCGCGGGCGAACCCTGCATCGTGGTTAAGGACAACACGGTATACTTCTACTACACTTGGACCGAAGGGGCTGCCGAAGTGTGCCCCACGACCCGCCTGGCCACAGCTCCGCTCTCGGAGAACTGGCCCGCAAACCTCACCGTCTACGGCGAGGTCATCAACAAATCCGCTTTTGAGCACTCCGACAGCTGCGACATCAAATATGTTGAGGACTATGACCTCTTCGTGGCCTTCCACACCTACAACCGCTACCGCAGCACCAGCGCCGTGGCGGTGTGGACATCGCCCGACGGCAAGAACTTCACCTACCGCGGCAATGTCACCGGCAGCCTGCGCGGCTACCTTGCCAATCTGGGGGTGAGCGCCGACGGGCAGGGGCACATCAGCCTCTCCGAACCGAGCTACATAGGCTATGCCTACGGCGTGAATTCGGCGACAATGTCACAGGGCAACTGGAACACCTGGTTCAGCCCGCTGACATTCAGCGAATAAGTATTTTCTGAAAAAAAATCGGGGGGGGGGTAACACCCCAAACATTTGGAAATATGGCGCAAATGTGCCATATTTGTCTACTATTTTGCCCCTGCAAGTGGTCGGGGGTAAGTGGCTGATAATTGTAATAATAACTTAATATATTAACTTAAAACGAGTTACAGAAAAATGAAAAAGCTAAAACTTACCGTTTTTCTCGCCGTCTTAATGATGCTCGCCCCGTTGGCATCCAAGGCCCAGTATGTGGGCGTCGGGACAAATGTCCTCGGTTGGGCGGCTGCGCCCAATATCGGCGTGGACCTTGCTCTGGGCAAGCATTTCGCTCTCGTGGTTGACGCGGCCTACAATCCGCTCACCTTCGGGGAGAAGAAGGCGAACTTCTGGGCTGTGCAGCCGGAACTCAGGCTTTATCCGAGGTACCGTTTTGCAGGCCACTTCATCGGCCTCGAGGGCCACTATGCAGATTATCACGACTACGGTCTGGGCAATTATGCATATCGCGGCAACCTCTATGGCGCCGGACTCTCTTACGGATACTCCTGGATGCTCTCCAAGAGCTGGAACCTGGAGGCGTTCGTCGGTCTGGGATACACCTATCTCAACGATGACACCGTAATCGCTTATGAGCCCGTTTCAGGCAGCGAGCCTTACGGCCAGTCTCAGCTTTCCGATGAAATCCGCACCGCAATGAACAAGGGCAACCACCTGACTCCCTACGGAATGTTCATCGGCGACGGCCTCAACCGCCAGTTCATCGGCCTGAGCCGCTTCGGGGTCAAATTCACTTACTTCATCTTCTAAACAAGCCGTAAGATTATGAAAAAGATAACTGCTATCCTTACATTAGCTTGCGCAATAATCTTTTGCGATGCTTGTATCAATCTCCAGAAACTTACGGAATACCGCCCTGCAGAGGTGACTCTGGACCAGGCCGGCATTTCCAACAACGACGGCAAGCTGGAGATGGCTGTCACCTACAGCCTCTCTCCCGAATATTACAGCCGCCACACAGGCGTGGAGTTCCGCCCCTATATATATAGTGCGGCTCAGGACACTCTCATCCCCCTGTGCCCCGCTGTGATCGAGGGCCGCGACCACGACGTCTTCAACCAGCGTATGGCCAAGTACGAGCCCCACAAGGCCGACGGCATCTGCCGCCGCGTCCGCTACAACAAGAACGCCGGCACAGAGTACAGCTACACCCTCAAGAGCAACTTCGAGGACTGGATGGACGGCGCCTGCCTCTATGTGGACGTAATCGGCAACGCATACACCGACACCATCCATCTTCAGACCGTGCCCCTCTATTGCGACATCTACAACATTTCCTCTATGGTAGACCGCTCTCCCATAGAGCATTACTTTTATATGGTGCGCCGCTGCGAAGACGACAATCTCTGCCTGACCACCGACATCCCCTTCAAGGCAAACTCCGCAGTGATCGAGAGCGAGTTCTATGAGGGCGCGTTCGTGGACAACTACAAGAACATCGTGTTCAACAGCAACGTTCCCTCCTACACCCTCAATGTAGTCATCAGCGACTCTCCCGAGGCTCCCTGGGCTCACAACACAGAGCTGGCCGAGACCCGCAAGCAGGCTGTCATCAACTACTTCGAGAGCGTGGGCGTGCCTTACGACAACGAGAGCTGCTCCTTCACCATCAAGACCGAGAACTGGGACGTCGTTGCAGAGAAGCTCGCGACTTCTTCTCTGCCCCACGCAGCCGAGATCATCAATATGATCGAGGCAGGCCAGGACGATTCCGACGCGCTTGAGCGCCAGATCCGCAGCAAGTATCCTTCCGAGTACAGCAAGATTCTCAAGGATTACTTCCCTGCAGGCCGCTTTGCGCACATCGACCTCTGCCCCGTGCTCACCGACGGCCGCGGTCTCGTATATAATTATGTATGCGACCTTGACCAGTGCACCACTGTCCACACTCTGGTGGAGAAGGCCAACGAAGAGGTGTTCGGCCTCAACCAGGAGATGCTGGAATATGCAGAGAAAGAGGATTACGCATCTGCAGCCGCAGTTGCCGACAAGATCCCCTTCAAGGATGCAAACTTCTATGTGAACGCCAACCGTGCGCTCGTTTACTTTATGAACGGCCGCTACGAAGAATCCAAGGCTATATATGAGAACATCGAGGGCAAGATTCCCGAGGCTGACTACAACCTCGGCCTGCTCTGCCTGATGAATGGCGAGTATGCAAAGGCAGACCGCCTGCTTTCCGGCTATGCCGACTACAACACTGCACTCACCAAGCTCGGCGCCGGCAAATATGCCGAGGCTGAATCGATTCTCATTCTCCTTCCCGAAAGCGAGTACCGCAACCGCGCCCTCGCGATTTCCCGAAAAAGCCAAAACAACAATTAATTAAAAAATAACTATGAAATCAATTTTGAGACACCTATCGGTTCTTAGCATTGTCCTTGCGGCATTCCTGGCAACAGGTTGCTACGAGGAAGAAGTTCCGTTTCTGATGGTGGACCACGAGGTCGTGCTTGTGGGTCCCTCTTCAGATAAAGGCACCGTAGTGGTCGAGTCCAACGTAACCTGGGTCGCTTCCAGCGAAGTTGACTGGATCACCATCGACAATGGCTTCGGCAATCACAAAGGTACCTTCGAGTTCTTTGTAGAGGCCAACACAACGCCCAATGAGCGTTCCGGCAAGATCAAACTCGAGTCGGAAGACGGCACCAGCTCCACTACAATCCTGGTGCGCCAGCAGTCCGAGGGCTCCGTACTTACCCTCTCCAGCGAGGAGATCACCTTCACCAAGGACAGCGGCGAATATCTTATGAGCGTCGCTTGCAACGGTGACTGGCAGGTCGCTTCCAGCGCAGACTGGTGCAAGGTAGAACCCGCAAGCGGCTCCAAGAACGGCTCGTTCAAGATCACTGTTGACGAGAACACAACCGGTGCAGACCGCGCTGCAGTCATCAGCGTCCTCACAGAGGCCGACGGCGTAACTCAGGTGCGCAAGATCAATGTATATCAGTCTGCAAGCAATGCGGCACTCGTCATCTCTCCCGAAGAGAAGACCCTCACCGCAGAGGCTGCGACATTCGAGCTTGATGTCATCACAGTGGGCAACTGGGAGGCTTCGGTCGACAGCGACTGGCTCACCCTCAGCGCCTCCAAGGGCAGCGGCGACAGCCAGCTCACCCTCAGCGCCACCAAGAATGACACTGGTAAAGAGCGCGTTGCAATCGTTACCTTCGCCACCGGTGCAGAAAACGAGAACCGCATCGTGCGTCAGCTGGTAGTAACCCAGGCAGCCGTAGATTTCTATCTGGTTGTGCCCGTTACCGACTATCCTCTGAGCCTTAGCGCACAGACTATCGAAATCCCTTACTCTCTGGAAGGTAGCAACGTCACCGTTAGCGCTACTTCAAATGTGAAGTGGATGACAGTGGCCTCCGTTGCCAACGGAACGGCAACTGTAGCCGTAGAAGAGAATGGCACGGCAGTTGCGCGCGAGGGTGTCATCACCTTCATCACCGCAGGCCAGAGCGGCGAACCTGTCGTTCGTCAGGTACGCGTTGCACAGGCTCCCACCGTCAATCTGCTTGATGTCCTCGCAGAGGAATATGCAGTAGAGTGGGTAGGCGCAACATTCCGCATCCCTATTTACAGCAATACTCCCGTAAGTGTCCGCAGCAGCGAATCCTGGTGCCAGGTACTCGTTGAGGGTCAGGACATCGTCATCAGCGTTCCCGAGAACCGCACATCTTATGCACGCGAGGCCATCGTTACCGTAATGACCGCCTCCGAGACCGGCGAGATTCTCAGCCGCACCACCACAATCCGTCAGGCAGCCGCTTATTCAGAGCTGGTTGCATCTCCCGCAACCAAGTCGATCTATGCTAACGCACAGACATTTGTGGCAAGCATCGTGACCAACAATACCTGGACTGCACAGAGCGACAGCGAGTGGCTCACCCTCGACGCCAAGAGCGGCGAAGGCGACTATATGCTCACCGTGAGCGCTGCAGCCAACGAGACCGGCCAGCTGCGCACAGCAGTCATCACCATCCAGACCGGCGGCGAGAACAGCAAGCGCGAGACCGCTACAATCACCGTTGAGCAGCGTCCCGAGCAGTTCTACTTCGAGGTTCCCACCCGCTCTTACCTGGTGGGCAAGTATGGCGACGAAATCACCATCCCTTACGTGACCAGCGGCAACGAGCAGAGCGTGAAGGCTTCTGCAAGCGTTGACTGGATCAATATCAAGAGCGTTGCCGACGGCGGCGTCAAGGTCGTTGTTGCAGAGAACAAGACTGCAGAGACCCGCACAGGTGTTGTCACCATCACCTGCACCCCCGTATTCGGCGACCCTGTAAGCATTGACGTAACCTTCACCCAGTCTCCCACCGTCAACATCCTCGACGCATTCGTGGATGAGATCGACGTGATGGCCCGCGGCGACGAGGTTGCTCTCCCTTACTATGCTAACACTCCCGTAAGCATCTCTTCCAGCGAAACTTGGTGCCACGTCTCCGTAACAGTGGACGAGGAGAGCTACAAGGCATCTGGATGCTGCAGCTACAGCGACCCTCAGAAGATCATCAAGATCGAGGTTGACCCCAACCGCACCGCAGAGGCTCGCATTGCATATGTAACCATCTCCACCGTAAGTGATTCCGGCGAGAAGCTCACCAAGGTCATCACTGTCCGTCAGGCAGCGCTGAACGCAGCTCTGAGCGTATCTCCCAAGAACATAGTTCTCCCTGCACACGATGCAGAGTCCCACATCACCGTCCTCACCACCGGTACCTGGACCGTTTCTTACGACTGCACCTGGTTTGAGCTTGACTCACTGGCAGGTTTTGCAGACGGCGGCATCGACCTCACCGCAGGTGACAACGACACCGGCGCACAGCGCGAGGCAGAAATCGTGATTGCAACCGGCCCCGAGAACGAGGTTCGCGCAGAGCAGATCGTTAAGGTTCTGCAGCTTGAGCGCGACACTTATCTCGAAATCCCCGAGAGCGCATACGCACTCACCAAGGAGCAGCAGACACTCTCTGTCGGCTACTACGCAGCCGGCGACTTCAAGGATATGCAGGTCAACTGCAGCGAGGAGTGGATCACCTACGATTCTTCCAGCAGCGACGAGACCAACCTCGTGTTCAAAGTAAACGAGAACACCACCGCCAAGAGCCGCACCGCTACCGTAACCGTTACTCTCGACCTCGTACAGGGCGAGCCTATCACCAAGAGCTTTATCGTGAGCCAGGCTCCCACAGTCAACATCCTTGATGTATATGTAGACAAGATCGAGGCTTCTGCATACGGCCAGGTAGATACTCTGGCATACTACGGCAACACTCCTGTCGCAGCCATCTCCAGCGCCGCTTGGTGCACAGTGGCAATCGACCAGAAGAGCGATCCTCAGACCGTCACCATCACCTGCGAGGCAAACCGCACTGCAGAGAGCCGCACAGCTTATGTAACTCTCACCACCACTACCGACAAGGGCGAGAAACTCACCAAGATCATCACAGTGGAGCAGGAGAGTATGAACGCAACTCTGATGGTATCTCCCGAGAAGGTTGTTCTCCCTTCAATGGATGCAGCATTCAATCTTGCAATCGCCACTACCGGTGACTGGGAGATCGTTGCAGACGCTGAATGGGTCAAGGTTCTCGAGACTGTACGCAAGGGCACCGGCGACGCTACCGTAAGTGTCAAGGCTCTCAACAATGACACCGGTCTCACCCGCGAGGCTACCCTGGTGGTTTACTCCGGCATCGAAAACGAGGACCGCGTAGAGAAGACCGTCCAGATTATCCAGCTCCCCACCAACACCTATATAGAAGTGCCTCTCACCTCTTACTCCGTAAGCAAGGAGAAGCAGTCTCTGGATGTTCTTTACTGGGAGGCAGGTGACATCATCACCTCAGACGTTACTTGCAGCGAGTCCTGGCTCAAGTTCAAGGATTACCGCAACAGCAACCTCTCCTTCGACATCGAGGAGAACACCACCGGAGAGGTCCGCAAGGCTACCGTTGCATTCTCCGTTGAGATTGCAGGCGCCGATCCTATAACCAAGACCATCACCATCACTCAGGCCGCTACAGTGAATGTGCTCGAGACCCTCGTTGACTACGTGGCTCTCACTCCCGCACTTGACACTGCCGTGCTGCCCGCAATTACCAATGTCTCCGAGCTGCACACAACTGTCGCAGACAGCTGGGCAACAGCCAAGGTTGACATTGACGAGGACACCGACATCGCAGAGGTAAGCATCATCGCTCAGCCCAACACCACCGGCAAGGAGCGCCGCACTACTGTAACTCTCACCACAGCTACCGGCAAGGGTCAGACCCTCTCCAAGACCATCACCGTGGTTCAGGTTCCCAGCGACCAGTACTTCGCAATACTGAATACTTCGCTTATCCAGCTTCCCAAGAAGGAGAACAAGTTTATTCTCTACGCTTATGCAAGTCCCGCCAACGATCTTGAAAAGACAGTCTCGATCGCATTCGGCGCCGACTGGGCTGATTGGGAGCAGATTGAGATTATGAACGTCAATACCAAGGCGTTCCTCTGCAAGGCCAAAGAGAACAACACCGGCAAAGTCCGCTCGATGGATGTCAAGATCAGTTGGGAAGATGAGACCGGCAATGTTCAGAGCGGCAACGTCACCCTGATGCAGGCCGCCGAGACCGAGTCCGAGTTCATCTGCCTGGTAGACTACCTGGAAGCTAAGCCCGAGGGCGAGGACATCACTCTCTCCTTCGACACCGTGGATCCTCTCACCGCTACTCCCAGCGCAAACTGGTTCACCGCATCTGTCAACAGCCGCATAGCTCCCCAGACTCTGGTGATCAGCGCAGCCGAGAACAACACCGGCAAGGCACGCACAGGCTATCTCACCGTATCCAACGGCAGCAAGAGCTATGTGATCACAGTTTATCAGCCTGCCAAGGACACCTACTTCGACGTAGTCTCTGCAGATGTAATATATGTAAGCGAGTTCGAGCAGAACATCGACATCCTTGCATACGCCAACATCAACCCCAGCAGCGTCCGCTTCACTCCCAACGTGGATTGGCTGATTCTGAGTTCTAAGAACTACCAGGGCAATGTCGTAACCGGCACCTTCAAGGTCAAGGAGAATGTCAAGACCGAGGAGCGCACCGCAACCGTCAACATTTTCTACCAGGATCAGGCTGGCGACACCCACAACGCAACCGTCAAGGTTGTTCAGAAGGGTGCTGAGCCCAACATCCTCGAGACTCTGGTTGATTACCTCGTGATCGACGGCGCTGACCCTGTGGAGCAGACTCTGAGCTTCATCTCCAACAAGAAAGTGACTGCGGCTTCTTCTGCAGCTTGGTGCACCGCTACCGCAAACGGTACCGACGTTACCATCGCGGCAGCCGGCCCCAACACCACCGGCAAGGACCGCACGGCATATGTCACTGTCACCAACGAGGAGCTCAAGGTTCTCGTGACCGTGTTCCAGCCCGCCCGTGACAACAACTTCGAGGTTCTCTCGCCTGATACATTCTACATCAGCGCAGCTGAGCAGACCATCGAGCTCGTAGCATACGCAACCGATCCCGAAGGCGTTGCCGCTGTAAGCAATGCAGCTTGGTTCGACGCAGAGGATGACGGCAGCTCTACCGGAGTGGTTTACTTCAACAAGTTTAAGGCTCTGGAGAACACCACCGTTGAGGAGCGCACCGCAATCGTCAAGTTCACTTATATTGACGAGGCCGGCGCAACTCAGACTGCAGAGGTCAAGGTTGTTCAGGAGGCTGCCAAACCCAACATCCTGGAGGCCCTTGTAGACTACGTCGCAATGGATGCAGTGAATGCTGAGCCTCAGACTCTGGCATTCGTCTCCAACAAGACCGTCAATGCTTCTTCAAGCGCCGCTTGGTGCACCGCAACCGTAGAGAATGGCACTTATGTCAAGATCGAGGCTGCCGACAACACCACAGGAGCTGACCGCACAGCATATGTCACCGTCAAGAACGAGGAACTCAATGTCGTTGTGACAGTGTTCCAGCCCGCTAACGGCAACTACTTCTCAATCCTCAGCTCCGACGTGATCTACCTCACCAAGGAGGCTCAGGATGTGAACATAATGGCATACGCCAATGTCAATGCAAAGCAGATCGTGCCCGAGAGCAGCAGCAGCTGGTTCTCATTCAAAGAGGAGGCTGTCACAGGCACCATCTACTGGGGCATGTTCAAGGCAGAGGCGAACGCCAATACCGAGGAGCGCACCGCAATCGTCAAGTTCAACTATGTTGACGAGAAGGGCGCAACCCGTTCAGCCGAGGTCAAGATAGTTCAGGAGCCCACCGTCATCGAGCCCAACGTGCTTGAGACTTTGGTAGACAACCTCGTGTTCGAGGCTGCAGGCGCAGAGCCTCAGACCCTGAGCTTCATCTCCAACAAGGCCGTTTCTGTAGAGTCGTCTGCAGTTTGGTGCACCGCAACCGTCGAGGATGACGGCAGAGTCACCATCGTTCCTGCATCCGACAACACTACTGGCCGCGCACGCACAGCGTATGTGACTGTCAAGAACGAGGAGCTCCGCGTGACCGTGACAGTGACACAGCTGGCAGGCGACAGCAACTTTGCAATCCT